>DNLN01000028.1 GCA_003488465.1 Sutterella sp.
AGGCGCCAGTGCTTTTTCCACGCGGCCTCATCGGTGCGTCCCAGTTCCTCGAGCCACTTCGGGTACCGGGCGGCCTCGCGAGCCGTGATCGAGCTCATCGCCATCCCGAGCTCCATCGTGCACCAGAGCAGGAATCGCTCGGCCTCCTTTCTGTACTGGGCGTTGGTGTTGGGGTTTTGGGCCCGGGCGGCAAGCCATGCCTCGATCGCATCGCGGTCGTTGTTCGCCTGCAGGGAGTTCTCGAGCCCGCGGTTTTCGCCGAATTCGCCCGAGAGCGAGGAGGGCAGGACGAGTTCCTCGATGGGCGCAGTTCTCGGGGTGGGGGGAAGGGCCGCCGCGCGGGTCTTCGCGGGGAGTTCCTGAGCGGGCTCTTTGGGCGCCATGCCCGGAGGATAGAAGCGATCGGTCACTTCGCCGATCGCCCTGCCGTTCTCGGCCAGCCATCGCACGAGCTCTGCCGCGTCTTCGCGCAGCACTCCGGGGAACTGCCGGTACCAGTTGCCGCCCAAGTTCGCGATGCACTCGTACAGATCCTCCAGCGTCTCGAGCCCGAGTTCTTCAAGGGGCTTGCCGCATCGCCGCTCGAGGGCTGCCGGGAGCGCTTGCGTGATGAGGTCTTCGGGTTGCAGCATGGGAATCAGAGGAACGGGTTACGGCTCAGGGCGTATTGGCTACAATGAATCAATCGGGCAGGGCGGAGCCTTTCGTCCGCACCCTGCGGAACAATGGTACAACGCTTTGGAGAGACACGTGGGACTTGCGACGATAGACATCATTTTCGAGGGCATGAGCGCGGGGTGCGCAACCTCGCTCAATCATTCGGTCGCCGAGGCCATCATCGGCCTGGACAGTCTTCTGACGCATGCCTCGAGCGCCCTGTACGGTTCAATCGTTGATCCGGAGGTGGATGTTCGCCGTACGGACAGTCCCGGGCGCTATGAAGTCGACCTCGGATTTCGCAGCAACATCGGCATGGCCAGGCGCGCGGATCTGAGCGCCCTGCCCATGTTCACCGGCCCCGATCCCCAGTTCGTGATGAAGGCGCTTGGGTTGGCCGCGCACGATCTTGTGAGCAGGAGCGAGGAGAGTCTTTCCACGGTGGATGTCGACGGCGCGCTCGAACTCATCCTTGCCTTGGCCGGCCGGGAAGTGAGTCAGGTGTTCTTTGTCGGCGAGAGCGTGGACGTGCGTGCGGGAACCTGGGGGCTCTTTCATGTCTCCCGCGCCTGCTATCAGCTCTTTAGCAACATCGAGGTGCGCCGCGGCTTTGCCGCGCTCGGCAAGGCGCTTGCCGATCCTGCGGTGACGGGCATCCGCATCGTGGACCGCGCGAGCGGGGCGGATGTCTGCACGCTCACCGCCTCCGAGATCGAACATCTCAGAATGCCCCAGAGCCGCGACGTTAAGCTCAACGACGCGGTCGTCACGGTGGCGCTGCAGCTGGCCGGTCCGGTGTTCCGCACCGATGAGGGCTGGCTCTTTACGGACGGCTGCCAGAGCATCCGTGCGAAGATGTGCGACGAGACGTTCCTGCGCGTGGTCGACAACGGAATCCTTCCGATCGAGCCCGGCATGATCCTCATTGCCAACATGCGCGTGCAGTCCTCTCAGATCGGCGGCAGACTCGTTTCGGACTGCAGCATCATGAAGGTGCTCGATCTGCGCGATCCTAAGGCGCACATCCCGATGCCGGGCGTGCCCTAGGCAAGGCTTTGGAGAACTAGGCGTGAAGTGGATCCGACACCGTAGATTCTGGCGCGACGCCGCAATCGCCTCTGTCGTGCTGGGCACCTGCCTTGGCGGTCTGTACGCGGCGCTTCAGGGCGGGGACTTCTCTTCGATTTCGCGGCACTTGAGCAGCCCGGGCGAGGTCGGACGCTATTCGACCTTTGCCGATGTCGGCAAGACCGTGGTGCAGCGCACGGAGATGCAGGTCGTGCACGACTCGTTTGGGCACGCACGGTTCTTCTTTACCAAGCCCGTGAGGATCGCCTTTCAGGAGGTCACCGAGCATTCCGCAGGAGGGCAGATCGCCGAGCAGACCCGCCGGCAGCTCTCGCGCACGTTCGGCGAGCAGAATCTGCAGTTCGTGACGCTCTCGACCGGGGAGCTTGCGGAGGCCGTGAGCGCCCGCACCGTGGACTACATCGTCTCGACGGCGTCCTTTTTCACCGAGCGGGAGGTCTCCGAGCGCCTTCAGCCCATCGCCTCGCTCATGCATGAGAATGCGGTCAGTCCGTCCGAGGCGACGGGCGCCGTGTACTTCACCGGCTCGGACAACATCACGCTGCGCGACCCGGGCGACATCGCGTACCGCAGGATCGCGGCGTCCTTTCCGAGCAGTTTCTCCGGGTATCTTGTCCCGCAGCGCGACCTGGTGCGCCGGGGCGTGCTCATCGATCAGGCGCTCACGCACGTCACGTTCTACGGGCTGGACGCCGAGCAGGTCGTTCAGGCCGTGCTCTCCGGGCATGATGACGTCGGAGTGCTTCCCGTGTGCGAGCTTGAGCTGCTTGTCAAGGACGGCCGGATCAGCAAGGATTCGATCAGGGTGCTCGGCGCAAGGCACGGGGCCATGAAGGGGTGCGCGAGCTCGACCGATCTGTACCCGTCCTATTACTTTGTCGCGTTTGAGGGCGCCGACACGACGCTCACCAGGGCGATCTCGGCCGCGCTCTTTACCATGACGCGCACCGAGGGCGGCATGGAGTGGGTGCTGCCGGTTTCCAACCGTGCGGTCTACGACCTGTTCTTTGACCTCAAGATCGGCCCGTATGCACATCTGGCGAAGTGGACCGTGTCCCGGTTCGTGCGCGAACAGAGCCGCACGCTTGCCGTGATGGGCATCCTCCTCGCGGCGGTCGTCTTTTACATCGTGTCGCTTTCCGTGCTGGTGCGGCGGCGCACCCTGGCGCTGCAGACGGCGCTTGAAGAGCGAAAGCGGATGGAGATGCAGGCCATCGCCTCGCGCGACCACATCGCCAATCTCGAGCGCACGGGCATTGTCGGACAGATGTCCACGATGATCGCCCATGAACTCAAGCAGCCCCTCGGCGCGATCACGAATTTTGCGAACGGACTGCTGCGGCGCTTAAAGCGCGGCAATCTCGACGAGGAGACCTTCACCCGGGCGCTCACCGAGATCGTCGACCAGGGAACGCGCGCAAGCCAGATCGTCGATCGCGTGCGCGGCTACGCCAAGCAGCAGATTCCCGAGCTGCGCGTTGCGGACATGAGCGTGTGCGTGGAGCGGGCGATCGAGACCTTCCGCCGCTCGCAAAGAAGCGATGCGCGGCTCATCACCCGCGTGCCGCCCTACCTCTGGGCCGAAATCGACGACTGGGAGGTGGAGCTTGCCGTGCACAACCTGCTCAAGAATGCGGCCGATGCGGTGGCAGGCATTCCGGACCGCACGATCACGCTCAGCGTGCGGCCCGTGGAGCACTACTGGCGGCTTGCCGTCTCGGACAACGGGCCGCATCTCACGCAGCAGGACGTCGATCGGTTCATGCTGCCGCTCGTAACCACCAAGCAGAACGGGCTGGGGCTGGGCCTGTCGATCGTGAGCAGCATCGTCGAGCGGCACAAGGGGCGCTTCATCGGGACGGCAAATCCCGATCGCGGCGTCACGATCTGCATGGATCTGCCGATTGCAACGGCGGGCGACGGATCCAACGACCAGTTGTTCGGAGCGGACATACGCTAAAGCGTATTAATTTTTCACGATGACGTCTTTTGATGGTGGTTTCCTTTAGAAAAGCGCTTTTTAGCGTTAGATAGGCGCTGTTTGCGGCAGTGTTTGCGTGCGGACCCGGGGGCCTGTAGAGTCTGGAAAAGTATTTCTGACTCAGGAGTCAACCTCATGGAATTCATCAAGACTGCGGACCGCTCCGAGATGGTTCGCTTTGCGGCCTCGGCCGTCCTTGCGTTTGCCGTGCTCACGGCGTCCTCGCACATCGCGCTGCCCATCGGACCGGTGCCGATGACGATGCAGACCCTGGCCGTCACGCTCGTTGGCGTGTGGCTGGGCGCAAAAGCCGGGGCTCTCGTTGTCGCGCTCTGGGTGGCGGCGGGCTTTTCGGGTCTGCCCATCTTTGCCATGGGCAACGGAGGCCTTGCGGCTCTCATGGGACCGACGGCGGGCTTTCTGTACAGCTTCCCGCTTGTTGCCGCCGTCGCCGCATGGCTTGCCGGCAGGGGCGGAGTGATCCGCGTGTTCGCGGCCATGCTCGCGGCGAACCTGCTCTGCCTTGTGATCGGCACGGCCTGGCTTGCCCTTTCCATGGATCCGATGCGGGCGATCGCGGTCGGCGCAACGCCCTTCGTTCCCGGCGCCTTCTTAAAGAGCTGCCTGGGCGCACTGCTTGTGAAAGCCGCGAGGATGCACTCGGAAAAGTAGGGAATGAGGCCCGCGGCGCCGTACCGGCACGCGGGCCAAAAAATCCGCTTGCTTTTGGGGAGTTCTCAGTATAATGATGGCCTTTTCGTGCATGCCGCTCGTGCACGCAAGGGAACGGAGCCTTCATGGACAGGCTCCCCGGTTTGTTGACAATCGTCTGGGAGACGCCGCCGGAGATGAATCTGATCGGCCGCGGATCCCGGGATTTTTTCATTTTTATAAAGATAGTTGCGATGACTGAAAATGTTGAAGCCGTGAAGGCCGAGGAAACTGTGAAGGCTGAGGCCGCTGAGCCCGCCAAGAACCCGCTCGAGAAGAGCGTGACGTTCACCGTGAGCGCCAAGGCGCTGCGTGACGGCACCGAGGCCGAGATCAAGCGCTATGGCAAGAAGGCCAAGATGCCTGGCTTCCGTCCCGGTCATGTTCCTGCCGCCACGGTTCGCGCCATGTATGGCCAGCAGGCTTACATGGACACCCTGAACCAGCTCGTTGGCCAGGCCTATGAGAAGGCCGTCGCCGATGCCAAGCTCGCCGTTGCCGGCCAGCCCGAAATCAAGCCCGAGGAGGGCGCCGAGGGTGAGGATCTCAAGTTCATCGCCACCGTCGAGTGCATGCCCGAGTTTGAGCTGCCGTCCTTCGCTGGCCTCGAGTGCAAGCGCTACACGTGCGACGTGACCGATGCCGAAGTCCAGAAGACGATCGACATCATGGTCAAGCAGCGCGCCAAGTACGAGGCTGAAGAGGGCCGCCGCGCCCAGGCCGAGGACCGCGTGACCGTCAACTTCAAGGGCACCAAGGATGGCGTCGCCTTTGCCGGCGGCACCGCTGACGGCTTTGTGTTCGTTCTCGCTCAGGGCCAGATGCTCCCCGAGTTCGAGGCCGCCGTGACCGGCCTTGCAGCCGGCGAGAAGAAGGCCTTCGATCTGACCTTCCCGGCCGAGTACAGCGCCAAGGATCTGGCCGGCCAGACCGTCCAGTTCGAGGTTGAGGCCGTCAAGGTCGAAAAGCCCATCTATCCGACGGTTGACGACGAGTTCGCCAAGAGCCTCGGTCTTGAGAGCGCCGAGAAGATGCGCGAGGAAGTCCTCAAGAATCTGCAGCGCGAAGTCAAGGCCCGCGTGACTGCCCGCACCAAGGCCGAAGTGATGGATCAGCTCACCAAGCTCGCCACCTTCCCGCTGCCCAAGATGATCGTTGCCCAGGAGCAGGAAAACCTGGCCGCCACCGCCGCCCGCGACATGGCTGCCCGCGGCATGGATCCGAAGAAGATGCCCAAGCTCCCGCTCGAGATCTTCGCCGATCAGGCTGACAAGCGCGTTCGCCTCGGTCTGCTCGTCGGCAAGCTTGTCTCGGCCGAGCAGCTCGCCGCCACGGAAGCTGACGTCAAGCCCATGGTTGAGGAGGTTGCCTCCGCTTACGAGGATCCCAAGAGCGTCGTCGAGCAGATGATGAAGGACCGCAACGCTCTGGCCAACATGTACAACATCGCCACCGAGAACAAGGTGGTCGAGTTCGTGCTCGGCAAGGCCAAGACGACCGAAGAGAAGCTTGCCTTTGACAAGCTGATGACGGGCGTCCCCCAGTTCTAATCGAATTGGAGAGGCGGGACTGCGGCGGCCTGTGCCTGCCGCGTCCCGGCACAAAGAAAGAAGCGGGAACGGGGCGATGCCTTGGCGTTCCCGCTTTTTTGTCAAGGAAGAGATTTATGGACAGCATTCAGAACACTCTGATCCCCATGGTGATCGAGCAGAGCGGCAGGGGCGAGCGCAGCTTCGACATCTATTCGCGCCTGCTGCGCGACCGCATCGTCTTTCTGAACGGCGAGGTCAACGATGAGAGCGCAAACCTCGTGATTGCGCAGCTGCTGTTTCTGGAAAGCGAGAATCCCGACAAGGACATCTCGCTGTACATCAACAGCCCCGGGGGAAGCGTCTATGCCGGGCTCGGAATCTACGACACGATGCAGTTCATCAAGCCCGACGTGCAGACGATCTGCGTGGGGCTTGCGGCCAGCATGGGCGCGTTCCTGCTCGCCGCGGGCGAAAAGGGCAAGCGCTTTTCGCTGCCCAACTCCCGCATCATGATCCACCAGCCTTCGGGCGGCAGCCGCGGCATGGCCTCGGACATCCAGATTCAGGCCAACGAGATCCTCGACCTCAAGGCCAGGCTCAATGCGATCCTTGCCGAGCGCACGGGCCAGGATATCGAGCGCATCGCCCAGG
The DNA here is from genome assembly GCA_003488465.1 of Sutterella sp. Taxonomy (GTDB): domain Bacteria; phylum Pseudomonadota; class Gammaproteobacteria; order Burkholderiales; family Burkholderiaceae_F; genus Duodenibacillus. The sequence goes on from DNLN01000028.1 coordinate 6,622, forward strand.
ATACGGATCGCGATAACTTCATGAGCCCGCAGCAGGCTCTCGAGTACGGTCTCATTGACCGCATTTACACCAAGCGTGGGGAGTAATGCGCATGGACGAATCAGACAAGGACAGTATCCGCTGCTCGATCTGCGGGCGCATCAAGGCCGACTGCGGCGACGTGATCGACACGGGCCGCGGCATCTACGTGTGCGGCCGCTGCATCCGGGGCTTGGCCAAGGCGCTCGGCATGGACGTCAAGCCTGCGGGCGCCGGGGAAGAGGCGGCTGAGGCTGCCGCCGCGCAGGACGATCAGCCGATTCCGACGCCCCAGGAGCTCTATGCGCACCTTGACAGCTACGTGATCGGACAGGCCAAGGCAAAGCGCATCCTCTCGGTTGCCGTCTACAACCATTTCAAGCGCCTTGCGGCGGGCCGCGCGCAGGCTAGCGCGGAGGACGCCGTCGAGCTGCAGAAGTCCAACATTCTGCTCGTGGGCCCGACGGGCTCGGGCAAGACGCTGCTCGCGCAGACGCTCGCCCGCGTGCTGAACGTGCCCTTTGCGATCGCCGATGCGACGACGCTTACCGAGGCCGGGTATGTCGGCGAAGACGTCGAGAACATCATCCACAAGCTCGTGCAGGCCGCGGGCGGAGATGTCGAGAAGGCCCAGCGGGGCATCATCTATCTCGATGAGATCGACAAGATCGCCCG
>DNLN01000133.1:0-4974 GCA_003488465.1 Sutterella sp.
AGCCCGGCGGCTTCGGCTTCCGAGCGGTACAGCGCGAGAACGTCCTCGGGGATTCCCGCGAGTTCACTCTTGTCCTTGACGTCGAGCTTGAAGGCGTTGGTGGCGTCAAGAAGGTTCTCACTGAACTTCTGGCTCAGAGCGGCGCAGCGCTCGCCGATTTCCTTCATCCTGGCCTTCTTGTCCTGCGGCAGATCGGCGCCCGAGAGGCGGAAGTCGCGGATCTCGTGCTCGACAAGGCGGCGCTTGACGGGATCGAGCTTTTCGAATTCCTTGCTCGAAGCCATGGCCTTGTACTTGCCAAAGAGCGCCTCGTTTTGCGACAGGCTGATGTAGAAGGCGGTCACCGCGGGAAGGTTTTCGTTGTATGCGGCGCGCAGCTCGGGCGTGTCCATGACGCCCATCAGATGCCCCACCGCGCCCCATGCGCGGGAGAGTCGGTTGCATGCCCGTTCGAGCGGCTCAACGACATGATCCCAGGTTGCGGGCGTTGCCGGATCGGTGACGGTGCGGACCGCTTCCGAGGCTTTCGAGAGCAGCTCCTTCACGGCAGGCGTGACGCAATCGGCCGTGATGCGGGCAAAGTCTAGAAGGTGGGTCTGGTTGATCAGTGGATTGCTGGATGCTTCAGTCATGAGAAAACTTTGATGAAAAACAAGCCCCTGCCGGCAGCGGCAGGGGACAGAAAAATCGAGGAGGCTTCAGGCCTGCACTTGCCGCTCGACGGCTTCAACCGTGTTCGTGAGCAGCATTGCGATCGTCATCGGCCCGACGCCGCCCGGAACCGGAGAAATCCAGCCTGCGACTTCCATGGCGGCTTGCGTGTCGACGTCTCCGCAGAGCCTGCCGTTTTCGTCCCGGTTCATGCCGACGTCGATGACCAGGGCTCCGGGCTTGATCATGTCCGCCTTGATCAGTTTTGCGCGGCCGACGGCGGCGATGAGTACGTCGGCCTGCCGCGTCACTTCGGCAAGATTGCTCGTGCGGCTGTGCGCAATGGTGACCGTGGCGTTGCGCCTGAGCAAAAGCAGCGCCTGGGGCTTGCCGACAATGTTGCTGCGGCCGACGACCACCGCCCGCTTGCCCGAGAGATCGTATCCGACCGAATCAATCATCTTCATCACGCCGTAGGGCGTGCAGGGAAGGAATCCCGGGCGGCCGACGACGAGGCTGCCGACATTGATCGGATGAAAGCCGTCAACGTCCTTGCGCGGATCGATGGCGGCGATGACGCGCTCGTCATTGATCTGATCGGGTACCGGCAGCTGTACGAGGATTCCGTCAACGGCGTCGTCCTTGTTGAGCCGATCGATCAGGGCGAGCAGTTCTGCCTCGGTTGTCTCGGTCGGCAGACGGAACTCCAGGCTCTTTATGCCGGTGTCGGCGCAGGCCTTGATCTTGTTGCGGACATAGACCTGGCTGGCAGGGTTCTCGCCCACGAGGATGACCGCCAGACCCGGACAGCGGCCAAGCGCCTTGAGGTGTTCGACTCGGCCCTTCAGGTCGCTTCTGATGGAGGCTGCGAGTGCCTTGCCGTCAATGAGTTGTGCAGTCATATGTCAGTGTCCGTACAAGTGGTGAATGGAAGATTTCCCTCAGGGCGAGACGGTCGGAGCCTCGGGCCGGGCGACGTAAGCGCCTGTTCCCCAGAGCGGAACGCTGGAGAGCGAGTGGTGGAAGCTGCCCGATGTCTCCTTGGTCGTATAGGCGAGATACAGCAGCGTCTGGGTCTGCTCGTCATAGATGCGGCGGATCTTGAGCGTCTTCAGAAAGATGCTCTTGGAGCGCTCGAAAAGCACTTCACCCGACTTGCTTTTGTCGATGGCGGCAATCATGCCGGCCGTGATGGGGCCGGTTTGGCGGCAGGCCACCGAGTTGTTCGACGGATCCGAGAAACTCAGGTTGGCTTCGATCGAGGAAATGTGGCACGTAACGCCGGGAATCTTCGGGTCGATGAAGTGATTGATCTTGATGTCCTTGAGGGTGAAGACGCCAAGCGAGACGTCGCCGACATCCTCGGGTCCGCACCCAATCAGCAAAGCGGCCGAGCAGAGGATGGTCGCAAGGGAAATTGCCCGTTTCATTATTTTCCTCGTCTCTTGGCCTGTTCAGCGATGAGTCGCGCCTCGCGCTTTTTAACTTCTGCGGCCTGCTTGATGGCCTGGCGCATCGTCTCGGCTGCCGTCTTGTTGAATTTCAGACGGAAGTCAACGATCGGTTCGTTGTTGCGCAGAATGTTGACCGGTACGACGACGGTGGCCTGCCTGCCCTTGATCGTGCGTGCGGTTTCGGCAAAGCCGACGCCCACGCCCGTGCGGTTGACGGGCTGAACGCCGATGTCGGCCGGATTGACCGATTTGTCAGGAATGATTTCCATCACGCGGGTGCCTTGGATGGAACGCATCTTCCAGGTTGCCTTTGCCACGGAGGAATCCTTGGGAATTTCGCAAAAGAGCGCACCGGGCGTCGCCTTGAGCAGCGAGAGCTGCCCGGTCGGGGCGGCCTTCGGGGTTTCTGTTCTGGTGACGCGGCGGACGACGACGCCCTTGGCGTTCCTGATTTCCCTGGTGACTCGGATGGGCGTGGTTCCGACGCGCGGGAAGATCACGCCATAGGGAGCCGTCACCTGGCTGTGCACGTAGCTCATGCAAAGGGGCGCCGCCGTCTTCGAATACCGGTTCATCAGCTCTTCAATGGTCTTGGTGCCGGTGAAGGAGTTGGTGGCGGGCACGACGATTTCGTCATCACCCAGCCAGAAGGTGGCGATGTAGGCCTCTGAACCGGCCGGGAAGGTGATGTTCTTGTCCATGTACCAGGCAAGTGAGTCGGGCTGATTGCTCACATTGCGCAGGAAATGCAGCACGGGCCTGCCCGAGATGTTGTATGCACGCAGTTTGACGGCGACATTGATGCGGGCCTTGTTCTTGCCGACGGAGCTGAACATCAGGCGACCGTCCTCAAGGAGCCTAGCCGTGAGATCGCCCGGATTGACGACGGGCTTGCCGTTGCGGTAAAGCGTGCCGGATCCCTTGGAAAAGCTCAGGGTGGGCTCAACCCGGCGGAGGGTCTCCTTGCCGATGAACACGCCCGCAGTCCCCGTCCTGTTGATCGTGAGGATGCTTTCGTCTGCGCCGTAGAAGGCATAAATGCCGCGGCTCAGGACGTCGACGATATCCGGGTAGATCTCCGGCGAGCCGTAAGGCGCGCGAATCGTTGTTTCAGGCAGCCAGGTGCTGTCGGTGAAGGTTGAATAGTGTGTCTTCAGGGAGATGGTGCTGTCGTCGGCATCAGACGCCGGCGGGGTTGCCGTGGTTACGCAGCCGGAGAGAACGAGGCAAGCCAAAGTAGCAAGAGCGGAGAGATGAAAGCGCACGGTCGTTGTCCTACAAAAAAGGCTAAAGTCGTGCGCAATTCTAATAAGGAATCCCGGCTCGTGAAGACGAATGACAATCGTTCAGGATGTTTTGTTTCGGATCGCATCGCAGGCAATAAAAAGAGGCGGCAAGCCTTGAAAAAGCTTGTCGCCTCTGGATCAAAATCGGCCTGAATCAGGAGTTTTCCGCTTCAGGCTTCGTTGTCGCCTAGAGCAGCGGAACGATCAGCAGAGCCACGATGTTGATGATCTTGATGAGCGGGTTCACGGCGGGGCCGGCGGTGTCCTTGTACGGATCGCCGACGGTGTCGCCGGTCACGGCAGCCTTGTGGGCGTCGGAGCCCTTGCCGCCGAAGTGGCCGTCTTCAATGTACTTCTTGGCGTTATCCCATGCGCCACCGCCGGTGGTCATGGAGATAGCCACGAAGATGCCGGTCACGATCGTGCCCATCAGCACGCCGCCCAGGGCCTTCGGGCCAAGGCACAGACCAACGAGGATCGGCACGATGACGGGGAGGATGGACGGAATGATCATTTCCTTGATGGCGGCGCCAGTGAGCATGCCGACGGCCTTGGAATAGTCGGGCTTGGCCGTACCTTCCATGATGCCGGCGATTTCCTTGAACTGGCGGCGGACTTCAATCACGACGCTGCCGGCAGCGCGACCCACGGCTTCCATGGCCATTGCACCAAAGAGGTAGGGGATCAGACCGCCGATGATCAGACCGGCGATGACGTACGGATCAGACAGATCGAAGGTGAAGTCGATGTTGAACTGCTGCTTGAGGGCGTGCGTGTAGTCCGAGAACAGAACCAGAGCGGCCAGACCGGCCGAGCCGATGGCGTAGCCCTTGGTCACTGCCTTGGTGGTGTTGCCGACCGCGTCGAGCGGATCGGTCACGGCGCGCACCTGCTCGTCGAGCTCGCTCATCTCGGCAATGCCGCCGGCATTGTCGGTGATCGGGCCGTAGGCGTCGAGGGCCACAACGATGCCGGCCATGGTCAGCATGGAGGTGGCGGCGATGGCGATGCCATACAGGCCGGCGAGCATGTAGCTCGTCATGATGGCGACGACAACAGCCAGAACGGGCAGAGCGGTAGCCTTCATGGAGATGGCCAGACCCTCAATGATGTTGGTGCCGTGGCCGGTCGTGGAAGCCTGGGCAACAGCCTGGACGGGCTTGTACTCGGTGCCGGTGTAGTACTCGGTGATCACAACCATCAGGCCGGTGAGCACGAGGCCAACGAGGGCGGCGCCGAAGATGCGGATCGAGCTCGTGCCTGCGGGCAGGGAGGCCGGATCCCAGAACACGATCATGCCGACCAGCCAGAAGGCGACGGCAGCGATGCCGCCGGCGACGATGAGGCCGCGGTACAGGGCGGTCATGATCTTCTTGCCCGGGATGTACTTGACGAAGTACGTGCCGACGATCGAGGCGACGATCGACACGGCGCCAAGAACGAGCGGGTAGGCGACGAGGTTGACGGGATTGCCGGTCGTGGACAGGGCACCGATCATCATCGTGGCGATGATGGTCACGGCGTAGGTCTCGAACAGGTCGGCAGCCATGCCGGCGCAGTCGCCGACGTTGTCGCCGACGTTG
>DNLN01000133.1:5051-6389 GCA_003488465.1 Sutterella sp.
GTTGCGGGGATCGTCCTCGGGGATGCCTGCTTCGACCTTGCCGACGAGGTCGGCACCGACGTCAGCACCCTTGGTGAAGATGCCGCCGCCGAGACGGGCGAAGATGGAAATCAGCGAGGAGCCGAAGGCAAGACCGATCAGGGGCTTGACGGTGTCGTAGAAGCCGAGGCTGGCCGGAGCGACCAGCATCAGGAACAGGGTGTAGCCGGCAACGCCGAGCAGGCCGAGGCCAACCACCAGCATGCCGGTGATGGAGCCGCCCTTGAAGGCAACGTCCAGAGCCTTTTCGATGCCCTCGGAGGCAGCCTGAGCGGTGCGCACGTTAGCCTTGACGGAAATGTTCATGCCGATGAAGCCGCAGGCGCCGGAAAGGATGGCGCCGATGGCAAAGCCGACGGCAGTCTGCCAGTTCAGGGCTGAGAAGATGACGATGAACAGGATGACGCCCACGATGGCGATCGTGGAGTACTGCTTGGCGAGGTATGCGCGAGCGCCCTGCTGAATGGCAAGAGAGATCTCCTGCATGCGGTCGTTGCCCGCGTCCTTGGCCAGAATCCAGCTACGGGTGATGATGCCGAAAACGACGGCGCAGATACCCGCAGCGATGGCAAGCCATAGTGCGATATACATAAGAGTGATTCTCCTGGCGCCTTGGGGACGGAGTCCTTGGAGCGCCGCTGGTTAGTTAAGAAAAAAACGGGTTTGTTACTTGAGCGCGGCAAAGATCGCGTCACGAATTTCCTCGATCTTGCCGATGCCGGAAACAGAGCGATATTGCGGAGCAGTCGGATCGCCGCTCTTGGCAAGGTCGCTGTAGAAATTCACCAGGGCTTCGGTCTGGGCGTGATACACGGCCAGACGCTTGCGCACGACTTCCTCGCGGTCGTCATCGCGCTGCACGAGCGGTTCGCCCGTCACGTCATCCTTGCCCTCGACCTTCGGGGGGTTGTACTTGACGTGATAACTGCGCCCGGAAGCCGGGTGAATGCGGCGGCCGGACATGCGTTCGACGATTTCAGAATCAGGGACGGAGATTTCCAGAACGAAATCAACAGGGACGCCGGCAGCCTTGAGGGCCTCGGCCTGCGGAATCGTGCGGGGGAAGCCGTCAAACAGGAAGCCGTTCTTGCAGTCGTCCTTGGTCAGGCGCTCCTTGACGAGGCCGATGATGATCTCATCGCTCACCAGACCGCCCTGATCCATGATGACCTTGGCGGCCTTGCCAAGTTCGGTGCCGGCCTTGACGGCCGCACGCAGCATGTCGCCGGTAGAGATCTGCGGAATGCCGAAATGCTCTTTGATGTAAGCAGCCTGGGTGCCCTTGCCGGCGCCCGGAGG
>DNLN01000049.1 GCA_003488465.1 Sutterella sp.
CGGTCAATGACCGTCGGTATTCCAAGATCTCTGAATTTCCCCTTTTCGGCTTTTGGGATGGTTACCCGCTTCACTGGCGAGGGCTTGTATCGCCCGGACCGCACCGCGCTGGTGAGTTCACCCGGGTGTTGCCGGATGTAGTCCCGAAGTTCATCGGTCCTCATTCCGTCAATTCCGGGAGCCCCCTTGTTGGCCTCAACTCTTTTGAGGGCTTCCAACAAGTTGTCTGGGCTCAGTATTCTCTCCAGCGTAATGTTCGAGAAGTCGAGTTGAACATGTGTCATCTTCTTCCTTTGCTATGACCGTCTTTGTGCCCTCTTGGAGTTCTTTCCCCATTCCGTGGGTATCCGGCTCCAAGCAGGATCATGTTTTCTGCACCCTGAGACTTTGTAACTCTGGGATAACACTCCATTAAATTCAGGCCTTCGCCAGCTACTGTACTGGCTACTATGCCCTCTGCTGACTTCTCACGGCAAGCTTTACTCCGAGCGGACTTTTGTCACGCTCGTCCGTGAGATCTCCCTCGGGTAAGAACGCGTTCTTTCCCGCCATGCATCCGCCGCATTTACACCTTCGGTTCCGTGTAGCTTTGGGCTTCATCTTGTGTTGCAGACTTACCCACTTCTGAATGCCTGATGCGATTCCTATTCGTCGGATCAGCGGTTTGCCTCCGGCTTCCTTCAGATTCCACCTCGCGATGGACACCCTTGCCATTGGCTATGTGCTTGGTGCTACCTCCTGCACTCGGGACTTTCACCCATTAGAACGCGCCCATGCCGGGCGCACAAGAGCACGAAGCCGGCAAAACGCCGGCTTCAGAAAGAGGAAACGGCAGAAGCGATCACCCGCCCTGCCGTTCCTTTTATGCTTGAAGAGAAGTGAAGGACTTATTCAGCCTTGGCTTCTTCCGTCTTCTGCTCAGCCACTTCCTCGACCTCAGCAGCCTTCTCGGTGAGCTCCATGTAAGCCATGGGAGCGTTGTCGCCAACGCGGAAGCCCATCTTCAGGATGCGGGTGTAGCCGCCGTTGCGATTGGCAAAGCGCGGGCCGAGCACGTCGAAAAGCTTGACGACCATCTCACGGTCACGCAGACGGTTGAAAGCGATGCGGCGATTGGCAACAGAGGGGTTCTTGGCAAGCGTGATGAGCGGCTCGACAACGCGGCGCAGCTCCTTGGCCTTCGGCAGCGTGGTCTTGATGGCTTCGTGACGAAGCAGAGCGTTGGAGAGGTTGCGCAGCAGAGCGAGGCGATGGGCGCTCGTACGATTGAGCTTGCGAAGTCCGGAACGATGACGCATTTTTAATTTCCTTGTATGTAAGTCTTTGACCTGACGGATCATCCGTCGGTCGCCCAACTCTTCTATCCGGTCGCATCAGCGACCGGCGGGCGGGTCTAACGAAAAAAGAGTTCCGAAGTGTACACGAAGTGCGGACACTTCGGAAGGCTCGTTTTGGTCTTTTTGCCTGTCCCCCGAGACCGGTTAGCGGTCGAGGTTGGCGGGCGGCCAGTTCTCGAGGCGCATGCCGAGCGTAAGCCCGTGCGCGGCCAGAACTTCCTTGATCTCGTTGAGCGACTTGCGGCCCAGATTCGGGGTCTTGAGCAGCTCGTTCTCGGTGCGCTGGATGAGGTCGCCGATGTAGTAGATGTTCTCGGCCTTCAGGCAGTTCGCAGAGCGGACCGTGAGTTCGAGATCGTCCACCGGACGCATCAGGATCGGATCCAGAGGCGGCGGCGTGGGCTCCTCGTGAGCCTTCTCCTCGGCCTCGTCCACGGTGTGGATCGTGCCGAAGATGCTGAGCTGATCCTGCAGAATGTGCACGGCGCTCTTCAGGGCTTCCTCGGGGGTGATGACGCCGTTCGTCTCGATGGTCATCACGAGCTTGTCGAGATCGGTGCGCTGGCCGACGCGGGCGGCGGACACGGAGTACGCAACACGGCGCACGGGCGAGAAGGACGCATCCATGATGATGCGGCCAATCGTCTGCTTGCTGTAGTCGTCGTGGAACGCGCGCACGTCGCCGGGCTGATAGCCGCGGCCGGACTCAACACGCACCTGCATGTCGAGCTTGCCGCCGGAGAGGTTGGCAATGACGTGCTCGGGATTGAGCACCGTCACATCGTGCGGCAGTTCGAAGTCGCCGGCGGTCACGGGACCGGTGCCGGACTTCTGCAGACGCAGCATGACGTCGTCACGGCCGCCTTCAAGGCGGAACACAACGCCCTTGAGGTTAAGCAGGATGTCAACGACGTCTTCGATAACGCCGTCGATCTGGGAGTACTCATGCACGACGCCGACGATCTGGGCCTCGGTCGGAGCGTAGCCGATCATGGAGGCGAGCAGGATGCGGCGCAGCGCATTGCCCAGCGTGTGGCCGTAGCCGCGCTCGAACGGTTCGAGCGTAATCACGGCAAGGTTGGGATTCTGGTCGTCGACGACGGCGGAGACCGAGGTCGGCTTCAGGAGCGTGGTGTTGGACATGGATGAATTTCCTTTTCAATACCCTCGGCTCGTTACACCGATAAGGCTGAGTCACTGGAAAATTTTTCGGGGTTCTTAAGACATGGATGCGTCCGACACCCCGAAGGGTCGGACGCCCGATGTTTTTGCTGGCTTCTGGCTGCCCCCGTGCACTACCGCGGCCGCAGCCAGATCCATCAACCAGATTAACGCGAGTAAAGTTCGACGACCAGAGCTTCGTTGATGTCCGGAGCGATCTCATCGCGTGCAGGAACGTTCTTGAAGGTACCTTCGAACTTCTTGGCATCGACGGAGACCCAGGACGGGAATCCGCTCTGGCCGGCGAGCTCGAGGGCTTCAATGATGCGGGCCTGCTTGCGGGCGCCTTCGCGCACGCTGATCACATCACCGGCCTTCACAGTGTAGGACGGGATGTTGCACTTCTTACCGTTGACGAGAATGGCGCAGTGGCTCACGAGCTGGCGCGCTTCAGCGCGGGTGCTCCCGAAGCCCATGCGATAAACAACATTGTCAAGACGCGATTCGAGCAGAGCGAGAAGGATCTCGCCGGTGTTGCCCGTACGGCGGTTGGCTTCCGCATAAATGCGGCGGAACTGGCGCTCAAGAACGCCATAGGTACGCTTGACCTTCTGCTTTTCGCGCAGCTGCGTACCGTAGTCCGACAGACGCGCACCGCTCGTGCGGCCATGCTGGCCGGGCTTGACTTCAGAGAGCTTGCTCTTGGAGTCAAAGGAACGACGGGCGCTCTTCAGATTGAGGTCGGAACCCTCGCGGCGCGAGAGCTTCAACTTGGGACCGAGATATCGTGCCATTTTTTCTGTTACCTCTTATATCCTGCGGGGCCTTGCCCGCATTCAGTTCGCGTTCCGCGATATGACAGACGCGAACGCAGGATACTGTTCAAATTCAAATTAAACGCGACGACGCTTGCTGGGGCGCACGCCATTGTGCGGAACCGGCGTGACGTCCTGGATGCTCGTGACACGGATGCCGAGAGCGTTCAGAGCGCGCACGGAAGATTCGCGGCCGGGGCCGGGCCCCATGATGCGAACTTCAATGTTCTTCAAACCGAATTCCTGGGCGGCCTTGCCAGCCTGTTCGGCAGCAACCTGAGCTGCGAACGGGGTGGACTTGCGGGAGCCCTTGAAACCCTGGGCGCCGGCCGAGGACTGGGAAACGGCGTTGCCCTGGCGGTCGGTAATGGTGATGATCGTGTTGTTGAAGGAAGCATGCACGTGGGCGATGCCTTCGGTCACAACCTTCTTCACCTTCTTGCGGGCGCGAGCGGCCTGCTGAGACTTGGGAGCCATTGTTTATCCTTGTATTGAATTACTTCTTGAGCGTCACACCAACCTTGCGCGGGCCCTTGCGGGTGCGGGCGTTGGTGCGAGTACGCTGGCCGCGGACAGGAAGGCCGCGACGATGACGCATACCACGATAGGTGCCAAGGTCGATCAGACGCTTGATGGAAAGCTGGACTTCGCGGCGCAGATCACCTTCGACGGTGTACTTGCCGACGGCGTCGCGGAGCTTTTCGAGCTCGGCGTCGTCCAGATCCTTGACCTTCTTGGTTTCAACGATGCCGCAAGCGGAGAGGATCTCCTTGGCGCGGGAACGGCCGATGCCATAGATGGCAGTGAGACCGATCACGACATGCTGCTGCGGCGGAATATTAATACCGGCAATACGAGCCATTGTTTGTTACCTCATTAGCCTTGACGCTGTTTGTGACGCGGGTCTTCGCAGATCACGCGCACAATGCCTTTACGCTTGATGATCTTGCACTTGTTGCACATTTTTTTGACCGAAGCGTTAACCTTCATTCTCATCTCCAGCCCACCGAGGCGGTCAAGCCTTCAGCAGGCATATGTGTGCCAATCACAACGGAAAGGGCGCGATTGTACGAAACTTTCCGTAAAACATCAAGCCCTCCGGACAAAATTCACGAACCCAAGGCTAGTAGTGATTGCCTTTAGGCTCTTTCATCCGGCTTGACCGAAAGAGTGCGTCGAGAGGTTGCCCCCGCTTCGCTCCCTTTCGTTTCAGTCGTGAATGCCGGCGCTCTGGTAAACGCCGGCAGGCACAGTTTTGTTAAAGCATCGAACTTATTGCAGCCCGGTGCCAAAGCCCTTGAAGTTGGTCTTCTTGAGCAAATTCTCATACTGGTGCGACATCATGTAAGCCTGAACCTGGCTCATGAAATCCATCGTCACAACGACCACGATCAGCAGCGAGGTGCCGCCGAAGTAGAACGGAACGTTGAAACGCAGATTCAGGAACTCGGGCACAAGGCACACGAACGTCAGGTAGATGGCGCCGCCCAGGGTCAGGCGCACGAGCACCTTGTCCACATAGCGGGCCGTCTGCTCGCCCGGACGGATGCCCGGAACAAACGCACCACTCTTCTTCAGATTCTCAGCGGTCTCCTTGGGATTGAAAACCAATGCCGTATAGAAGAACGCAAAGAAAATGATGAGCGCAGCATAAAGAATCGTGTACAGGGGCTGTCCGGGGCTCAGGGCCGCCGCCAGATCACGGATCCAGCGGGTCGAGTCGCCGCTCGTGAACCATCCCGCGAGCGTGGCCGGGAACAGGATCAGGGATGAAGCGAAGATCGGGGGAATCACACCCGACATGTTCATCTTGAGCGGCAGGTACGAGGCCTGGCCGCCATAGATCTTGTTGCCGATCTGACGACGCGCGTAGTTCACGGTGATGCGGCGCTGGCCGCGTTCGATGAACACCACGAATGCCGTCACGAGCACCACGACCGCCACCACGAAGATCGCGGCGAGCGGCGAGATGGCGCCGGTGCTGACAAGCTGGAACAGTCCGCTTGCTGCGTTGGGCAGTCCCGCAACGATACCGGCGAAGATGATGATCGAGATGCCGTTTCCGAGACCGTATTCGGTGATCTGCTCACCGAGCCACATCAGGAACATCGTACCGGTCACCAGGCTCACCGCGCAGGTAAAGCGGAACATCATGCCCGGATCGATGACGAGACCGGGCTGGGTTTCCAGCGCAACTGCGATGCCGGCGGCCTGGAAGAACCCGAGCGCAAGCGTTCCATAACGCGTGTACTGGGTGATCTTGCGGCGACCGGACTCGCCTTCTTTACGCAACGCTTCAAGACTCGGCAGCACGTACGACAGCATCTGCATGATGATCGATGCAGAGATGTAGGGCATGATGCCGAGCGCGAACACCGAGAAGCGCGACAAGGCGCCACCGGAGAACATGTTGAACAGCCCGAGGATGCCGCCCTGCTGATCGTTGAACAGCTGGCGGAGCATGTCGGGATCGATACCTGGAACCGGCACGTGCGCGCCGATGCGGTAAACAATCAGAGCCAGCAGCAGGAAGATCAGGCGATTCTTCAGATCGCCGTACTTCCCCCAACCGCTCGCTTTTTTACTAGGGCTATTCGCCACGACACTGTCCTAAAGCGTTAAATGTTTTTCTTAAGCTTCAACAACGGAGCCGCCGGCAGCCTCGATGGCAGCCTTGGCACCCTTGGTGACGCCGAGACCGCGCACGGTCACCTTGCGGGTGATTTCACCGGAAAGGATCACGCGAGCGTCCTGAGCCAGGGTGGAAACGACGTTGGCCTGCTTGAGAGCAGCCAGATCGATCTCCTCGACGGGCATCGCATTAATCTCGGACAGACGGACGACTTCGACAAACTTTCTCGTCAGAGACGTGAAGCCGCGCTTGGGCAGACGGCGATGCAGAGGCATCTGGCCGCCTTCAAACCCGACCTTGTGGAAGCCGCCGGCGCGGGACTTCTGACCCTTGTGGCCACGGCCTGCAGTCTTGCCCCAGCCGGAGCCGACGCCGCGCCCGACGCGATGGGCGGAGCCCTTTTCGCCCTCTGCGGGCTTAATCGTATTCAAACGCATCTGTATTTCCTCTTATTCGACGCGGAGCAGGAAAGCCACCTTGGTGATCATTCCACGCACTGCGGGCGTATCTTCGAGTTCACGCGTCTGGTGAAGCTTCTTCAGACCAAGACCGGCGAGCGTCGCGTGATGCTTGACGCCAGTGCCGATCGGGCTCTTCACGAGCGTGACCTTCACGGTCTTCTTGGTATCAGCCATTTCTAGTTTCTCCAGTTAGACCTTACGCCGTCAGATCTTCGACCGTCTTACCGCGCTTGGCAGCGATCTGCTCAGGCGAACGGAGGCGGGCAAGAGCGTCAAGCGTTGCACGGACCATGTTGTAGGGGTTGGTGGAGCCGTAAGCCTTGGCGAGCACGTTGCGGATGCCGACGGCATCCATCACGGCACGCATCGGGCCGCCGGCGATCACGCCGGTACCTTCAACGGCAGGCATCAGAATCACGCGGCTTGCGCCGTGATGACCCTCGACAGCGTGATGAATCGTGCCGTTGACAAGCGGAACACGCTTCATGCTCTTGCGAGCGCGCTCGAGGGACTTGGACACGGCTGCCGGCACTTCGCGGGACTTGCCCGTGCCCATGCCGATCTTGCCGTCGCCGTCACCGGCCACCGTCAAAGCGGCGAAAGCCAGGATGCGACCACCCTTAACAGTCTTGCTGACGCGGTTAACCGCGATCATCTTTTCACGAATGCCGTCGTCGATTTCTTCAACGGCGTTCTTCTTATCAACCTTAGCCATAAGCCTCGATTCCTTGCTTAGAACTTGAGGCCGGCTTCGCGCGCAGCTTCAGCAAGCGCGGCAACACGGCCGTGGTAACGATAACCGGAGCGGTCGAAAGCGACCTGCTCGACGCCGGCAGCCTTGGCCTTTTCGGCGATGCGGGCTCCGACAATCTTGGCAGCGGCAATGTTGCCGCCGTTGGCGCCTTCAGCAGCCAGCTTGGCACGCACTTCAGCTTCGAGCGTGGAAGCGGAAGCAAGCACGCGATCTCCCTCAGCGGAGATGATCTGAGCGTAGATGTGAAGGTTGGTGCGATTGACCACCAGACGAATCGCCTTCTGCAGCTTGATGCGGGCGCGGGCGGCACCGGCGCGGCGCAGACGGTTTTGCTTCTTATTGATCATTTTTACGTCCCCGCTTTACTTCTTCTTGGTTTCCTTGATGACGACGTGCTCGCCAGCGTAGCGGATGCCCTTGCCCTTGTAGGGTTCGGGAGCGCGATAGCTGCGGATCACGGCAGCGGTCTGGCCGACCTTCTGCTTGTCAGCACCGCTGATCACGATCTCGGTCTGCGTCGGGGTGGCGCAAGAGACGCCCGCGGGCATCTGGTGCACAACCGGGTGAGAGAAGCCGAGCTGCAGGTTGAGCTTGTCGCCCTGAGCCTGAGCACGATAGCCGACGCCGATCAGGGTCAGCTTCTTCTCGAAACCTTCGGTCACGCCCTTGTTCATGTCGTTCACGAGAGCGCGCATCGTGCCGGTGTTGGCATTGGACTCGCGGGTTTCGTTGACCTGGGAGAAAGACACCTTGCCGTCGGCGAAGTCAACCTTCACCAGATCGAGCACGTGGGTCTTCACTTCCCCCTTCGGGCCCTTGACGGTGATGATGCCGTCGGCCATCTTGAACTCGACGCCCTTGCCGAGCACGACGGGGAGCTTACCAATACGACTCATATTGCTCTCCCCCTATTAAGCGACGTAGCAGAGCACTTCGCCGCCGATACCGGCAGCGCGGGCCTTGCGGTCAGTCATCACGCCCTGGGGCGTGGAGACGATGGCGATGCCGAGGCCGTTCATGACCTGCGGGATGGCGCCATGGCTCTTGTAGATGCGCAGGCCGGGGCGGGACACGCGCTCGATGCGCTCGATCACCGGACGACCTTCATAGTACTTCAGACCGATATGGAGTTCAGACTTGCCAGACTGGCCCACAACGTCAAAGCCGTTGATGTAGCCCTCGTCCTTGAGAACCTTGGCAATTGCGACCTTGAGCTTGGAGCTCGGCATCACAACTTCCTGCTTCTCGACAATCTGGCCGTTGCGGATACGGGTCAGCATATCGGCGATAGGATCACTCATACTCATTTCGTAATCTCTCCTCGCTTACCAGCTAGCCTTAACGAGGCCAGGGATATCACCACGCATGGCGGCGTCGCGGATCATTCCGCGGGCCAGGCCAAACTTGCGGAACGTTCCGCGCGGACGGCCGGTGAGGCCGCAACGGTTGCGCAGACGCACAGGGCTCGTGTCGCGGGGCAGAGCCTGCAGCTTTGCACGGGCGTCCTGGCGCTCTTCCACAGAGCGGGCAGCGTCATTAATAATCGCCTTGAGTTCGGCGCGCTTTGCCGCAAACTTAGCAACAAGCGCTTCGCGCTTGAGTTCACGGTTGATCAGAGACTTCTTAGCCATCTTGGCACCTACCTCAGTTGCGGAACGGGAAGTGGAACCCGGCGAGAAGCGCCTTGGCTTCCTCGTCGGTCTTCGCCGTCGTCGTAATGGAAATGTTCATACCGCGGATCGCATCGATCTTGTCGTACTCGATTTCCGGGAAAATGATCTGTTCCTTCAGACCGATGTTGTAGTTGCCACGGCCATCGAAAGCACGGCCGGAGACACCACGGAAGTCGCGAACGCGCGGGAAGGCGATCGTGACCAGACGGTCGAGGAAGTCATACATGCGCTCGCCGCGCAGAGTCACCATGCAGCCGATCGGCATGTTCTCACGAATCTTGAAGTTCGCGATTGCCTTGCGGGTGCGGGTGATGGCGGGCTTCTGGCCGGCGATCTTGGTCATGTCGGCAACGGCGTTGTCGACCATCTTCTTGTCATTGACAGCTTCACCGACGCCCATGTTCAGGGTGATCTTCGTGATACGAGGAACCTGCATGATCGTCTTGTAGCCGAACTTCTTGGTGAGCTCGGCAACGATGGTGTCGCGATACAGAGTTTGGAAACGGCTCATCCCATTACTCCTTACGCCTTAGCGCCGACCACGGCGCCGTTGCTCTTGAAAACGCGAACCTTCTTGCCGTCGACTTCCTTGAAGCCAACGCGGTCGCCCTTGCCGGTTGCCGGGTTGACAAGCATGACGTTCGACTGATCGATCGGCATGACCTTGTCCTCGATGCCACCCTCGGAACCCGTCATCGGGTTCGGACGAACGGCCTTCTTGGCAACATTGACACCCTGGACGAGAACGTGGGTCTCGTCAACGCGGGCAAGCACAACACCCTTCTTGCCCTTGTCCTTGCCGGCGATGACAATGACTTCGTCATCTTTACGGATGCGCTGCATCTGTCGGCCTCCTTAAATAACTTCGGGAGCAAGGGAAACGATCTTCATGAACTTTTCCGTGCGAAGTTCGCGCGTAACCGGTCCGAAGATACGGGTGCCCACAGGCTCCAGCTTCGAGTTGAGCAGAACGACGGCATTGCCATCGAAACGAACGAGGGAACCGTCGGGACGGCGCACGCCCTTGGCAGTGCGCACGACAACCGCGTTGTAAACCTCGCCCTTCTTGACGCGACCACGGGGAGCGGCCTCCTTGACAGTCACCTTGATGACGTCGCCGATGTTCGCGTAGCGGCGCTTGGAGCCGCCCAACACTTTAAAACACATCACTGAACGGGCGCCGGTGTTATCGGCAACGTCCAGCTTGCTTTGCATCTGAATCATGGCTTGTATTAATCCAACTTATTCCGCTAGGCGGATAGTATTGGTCCCGTACGGGAGAAAGACCAGAACCCAAGAATCATCCGAGAAACACCGCCGCAGCTTGTTTGGCGGGCGAACTCCCCTTGATCCTGATCGTTGAGTTTCGACATGAAAAGCCGATCTGATGACCGGCTTTTCATGCGAGGGCGCAAGTATACCCATCAAAGGGCAAACTTGCAAATCCTTTTTCGGATTAGATGATCACGGCCTTTTCAAGGACCTTGGTCACCGTCCAGGACTTGGTCTTGGACATCGGACGGGATTCAGCGATCTCGACACGGTCGCCAACACCGCACTGGCCTTCGGCGTCATGAGCGTGATACTTCTTGCTCGTGACGACATACTTGCCGTAAATGGGGTGCTTGACCTTGCGTTCCACCAGAACCGTCACGGTCTTGTCCATCTTGTCGCTCGTGACCGTACCGATCAGGGTACGGGTGAGCGTCTTTTCGTTCTGTTCCGTCATTTCTGAGCTGCCTTCTGAGCGAGAACCGTGCGAACGCGCGCAATGTCATGGCGGGTCGTGCGCAGCAGGTTCGTGTTCTGGAGCTGCTGGGTGGCCTTCTGAACACGGAGCTTAAACAGCGTGGTCTGAAGGTCGTCCAGTTCCTTCTTGAGCGCAGCCTCATCCTTGGCGCGCAGTTCATTTGCCTTCATGTCCGTCTCCTTACATGCCGATCTGGCGGACAACAAACTTCGTCTTCAGAGGAAGCTTGGCGGCGGCAAGGGCGAATGCCTCGCGAGCCAGCTGCTCATCAACGCCGTCCATTTCATAAAGCACACGGCCCGGCTGGACCAGTGCGACCCAGTATTCGGGGTTGCCCTTGCCGTTGCCCATACGGACCTCGGCGGGCTTGGTGGAAATGGGCTTGTCCGGGAAGACGCGGATCCAGACGTGGCCGCCGCGCTTGATGTGGCGCGTCAGGGCACGACGGGCCGCTTCGATCTGGCGGGCGGTCAGACGGCCGCGCTCCAGAACCTTCAGGCCAAAGTCGCCAAAGGCAACGTTTGCACCACGCTGGGCCATGCCGTAGTTGCGGCCTTTCTGGTCCTTGCGGTACTTAGTACGATTCGGTTGCAGCATCGTTATTCTCCGTCCTTCTTATCAGCAGCGGCAGCCGGGCGGCGGTTGCGGCGGGGAGCGCGCTCTCCGTCAGCACCTTCAGCCTTGCGGCCACGGCGGTTGTGACGACGACGATCTTCGCGATCGGCCGGTGCGGGAGCAGCCTCGA
>DNLN01000038.1:0-6190 GCA_003488465.1 Sutterella sp.
AATATTTCAGCGCCCTGCGCAAGTTCTCCAATTACACGGGGCGCGCCACGCGGCGAGAGTTCTGGGGATTCACCGCGGTTGCGGCGTTCCTGATGCTTCTCTCACTCCTGCTGGTGGTCGTTCTCGCGAAGAGCGGTCTGGACAACTACTTTTCGGGCGAAAGCCTGCTCATCATTCCCGGGGTTGTCGCCGCCTTCCACGTGATACCGGGAGCGGCGGTGATGACAAGGCGCTTTCATGACCTCGGACTGTCGGGCGTCATGACCGTGCTGTTTGCCGGTTTCGGCGGCCTGTTCTCGATCATCAGCGCAACCCGGGTTCTGGCGCGCTTCGGCGTGCTCGGCCTCGCTGTGCTCTGCCTTGGAACGGCGATTGTGATGAGCTTTGCCTCATATCCGGGGACGAATCGGTTCGGCCCGGTGCCCAAGGGCGTTCGGAATTTGCTCGGCTAGTCTTCGAGCGTCTTGCGGTAGATGCGGATCGTCTTGGCGAGCATCAGCTCGGCAACGACGGCCATTGCGATCACGCATCCCCAGCCGGCAGTGCCCGTGATCGTGCTCACGCCCGCGAGGATGGCGCACACAAGGGACCTAGCCGCCGTAAGGTGCGGCGTGAAGGTGTAGAACTTTTTGAGCGCTTCAAGCTGCAGGCGCAGTCCCTTGACTTGCTCGGAATCCTCCTTGCCGGGTTCTCCCAGTTCGAGGGCGGCCTGTTCGATGGCCGAATAGGCCGCCTGTCGGATCTTTCCCGCATAGTGCACCCAGGCGGCGCAGGCGATGAGGATGAGCGCAGCGCCGATCCAGAGCGGGTTGATTCCGATCCTTTCCTCAATCAGCAGCGACAGACCGTTTCTCACAACCAGGCACGAGCCAAGCAGCGTCACGAGGAAAAAGGCGTGAAGTCCTTTCAGAAAGGACAGCAGACGGCTTGAGGCGAGAGCGAAGCGCCCTTCGGAAGATTCTTCAGTCTGGGACATGTTGGGAAGCCGGTTTGAGGGGATGGGCGGGAGCGGCAGGGATACTACGAGATTAAGTCAGCTGTTGTAGTGATTACGGCGCACAGTTTTCACTCTAGCGCCAACCCTGCCGGAAACCAATCTTACATCAATCCCCGAAAGAGTGGCCGAAGATTTCGCGAGGACGCGCTGACAGACAAAAGAAAACTCCGGACAACGCCGGAGTTTTGCGCAAAACACCCCCACCATGCCATCCTGACAGATGGCGCGGATCGGCGGAAGATCCAACCGCAGGGGCTTCTACTTAGATGAATCGAAGCTCGATGCGCTTGCCCAAAGCAAGAGCATACTTCTGAAGCGTCCTCAGAGACGGATACTTGCCGCGGGCGAGATTACCCTCCAGGCGGGCGATGGCCGACTGGGTGGTGCCCATCTTCTCAGCGACCTGCTGCTGAGACAGACCGGCTTCAGACCTGGCGGACAGGATGGAAGCGAGCGCCGCCGTTTCAGCGGGGGACTTGCCCGCCTTGCGGTATTCCGCGAGTAAAGCTTCTAGCGATTGCCTTCTTTTTGGTGCCATAAGTTTCTTTCACTATGTGTGTTTGATTCGCTCGGAGGAATGAATCGAATCAAGACGCAGGCACAGCCAAAGCCATGTCTGCGAAGTAACACAGGAAAGCGCTGCGGTCATTTTCTCCCCCTAACCGCAACAGTTTCCAACGGCGGACGCATCCGCAATCAGGACGCAAGCCAACCGAGTACTATGAGATTCTATGACAAAACCAGTGCCCAACGCATTGCATGAGGGTCTATTGATTTTTTTGTGATTTGATGATAAGCAAATTAATGAGAAATCTCGCCAAACCGATCGGGCTTCAATTTCGCCTGTTATCAATGTATTGCGTATATCCCTGATAAGAATCAGGACTTTTGCGGTTTATAGGACGCAAAAGTCCTGAATCGGAAAGGAGCTAGGAGCGATTTCTTCTGAAGAACGAAGGAACGGCCGAGAACAGATTGCCGCTGCGATGCTCTTCCGACTCCGGCCGGATTTCGGGCTCTTCGGGCTGAGCAGCTGCGCCGGTGGCAATTTCAGAGATGGGTCTGAAAAGCGGGACGGTTGCAGACCTCTGTTCAGGTTCCGCGGGCACTTCTTCGCGCAGGCCCGCATCCGGTTCGTGCTCTGGCTCAAACTGCGGCTCTTGCGGCGGCAGTCCCTGGAACTGCTCGGTTTCAGGCGTGGGCTTGATGAACGAGGGCTGGATGGGCTGCATCGGCTCATTGAGTTCCGGCTGCGGTTCGGGTTCGGCCGCAGACGGGTTCTGGAATGAACTGCCGAACTGAGGAACATCGCTCGGGGCGGGAGAGGCCGGCGCAATGCCGGGCGCGGCGTATGCATACTGGGGCTGCTTGAGCCCCATGGCGGGTGCGGCAACTGCGGGGATGCTGTTTTCCGGTTTGGTTTCACCCGCAAGGCCTGTTGCTACGACGGTCACGCGCAGGCTCTCGCCCATGGAATTGTCAAAGGCCGTGCCGAACACCACATTGGCATCCGGGTTGGTGAAGTTGCGCATGATCGACATGACCTGGCGGATTTCGCTCTGGGTCATGGAGCCATCGGAGGCGGTGATGTAGACCAGCAGACCCATCGCTCCCTGCAGGTTGGCGCCTTCGAGCAGCGGGCAGGCGATCGCCTTTTCCGAGGCAATCTTGGCGCGGTCGGGACCTTCGGCGGTCGCCAGCCCCATGAGGGCGGTGCCGCGCGAGCTCATGACGGTGCGCAGATCCTCGAAGTCGACGTTGATGAGGCCGGGCGTGTGAATGATTTCCGCGATGCCGTTGCAGGCGCGGTACAGAACGTCGTTTGCCGCGGCAAAGCAGTCGGTCATGAGGGCGGTGCCACCGACCTCGTCCTCAAGCTTGTCATTGAGAATGGTGATGAGGCAGTCGACGTACTCGTTGAGCTTGACGATGCCTTTTTCGGCGTTCCTCATGCGGCGGGCGCCTTCAAAGAAAAAGGGCTTGGTGACGACGCCGACGGTGAGAATGCCCATGCTCTTGGCGATGCTTGCGATGACAGGCGCAGCGCCCGTTCCGGTGCCGCCGCCCATGCCGGCTGTGATGAACAGCAGGTTCGTTCCCTCCAGCGCTTCGCGGATCGCGTCAGCAGCCTGCTCGGCGCATGCTGCGCCGACTTCGGGCTTGGCTCCTGCGCCAAGTCCGGATTCGCCGAGCGGAACCAGGACATCGGCGTGGGACTTCATGAGCGCCTGGCGGTCCGTATTTGCGGCGATGAAAGTGATGCCGCGAGTCTGGCGGGTGATCATGTGCTCGACGGCGTTGCATCCGCCGCCGCCAACGCCGATTACCTTGATGACAGCGACGAACGAGTCCCCCGATTCTTCCGAGGGGAGCATTTGGATCAAACTGGTCATGAGAAAAAGCCTTTGCTGAGGTCTGAAATCAAATATCCCGTTATTTTCGCCTTTTTTGGGGTGATTTGCACGAGAGTCGGGGGCTTGCGGAAAGAAATTTGCGGCGCAGTCCGGTTGCCGCCTCCATGGGGCCGCAGATACAATGGGCGCCATGCGATGGGTATTGACTGTTTTGATCCTTTTGATCGTCCTCATGACGCTGGTGCCGTGGCTCACGAAGTTCGGCTTGGGCAGGCTCCCGGGGGACATCAACTTTTCAATCGGCAGGCATAAAATCAGCATTCCCCTGATGAGTACGCTGCTGGTTGTCGTTGGCTGCTATCTGCTCGGGCGGCTGATTTGAATTTTTTCGCTCTGAGGTCATCATGGATACGTCCTTTACTCTGCCGGACGCCGACGGCGTCGAATTTGTGAGCGGCGAGCATCTGCCGCTGATTCTGTATTTCTATCCGAAGGACTCGACGAGCGGCTGCACCCGCGAGGCGCAGGAGTTCACCGAACTTGCGGCCGAGTTCGAAAGCCTTGGCTGGACGGTCGCCGGCGTCTCCAGGGACTCCCAGAAGAGCCACCAGAATTTCATCTGCCGGTATGGACTGGGAGTGCGGCTTTTGTCCGACAGCGGGGAGACGGTCTGCAATCAGTTCGGCGTCCTCGGCGAAAAGAACATGTACGGGCGCAAGGTGATCGGCCTCATTCGCAGCACGTTCGCGATCGGCAGGGACGGCAGGATCCTCAAGGAATGGCGCAAGGTGAAGGCCGCTGGCCATGCCGCCCAGGTGCTCGAGTGGTGTCGCGAGCAGGCCGCTCACATTCTCTGAGAAGTTTCCGTTTTCCTTTCCTGAGCCGTTCCGATTGAGTTCGCGAGCGGCTTTTGCGTGTGCCCGGCAAGGGCATGCAGCGCATCAAAAACGAGAGCCACTGGAAAGAGGGGCGGATCGACGGGAATACCGTGGGCTCGCCCATCACGCATTCGGAGACGGTACGCTCAGCGCAAGCAGCAGGAGCTGGGAGACGAGTTCAACGTCAAGCTTGCCCACGGCGGCTAGCGGCGCTTTTCGCCGCGAGCCCCTTACGCGCGCCCGCTAAAAAACAGTAAAGTAACTGCCGCTGCCGGCCTGTTTGACCTGCAGCGGCTTTTTTGGTGCTTTTGCTATATGAATACTGTCGGCAATACGGACTCCCTCAAGGAAATTCGCGTGATCGGAGCGCGGCAGAACAATCTGCGTGCTCTGAACGTCTCGATCACACCCCATACTCTGACCGTCGTCACGGGTCCCTCGGGCTCTGGCAAGAGTTCGCTTGCGTTCGACACCCTCTACGCCGAGGGGCAGCGCCGGTATGTCGAGACCTTCAGTCCGTATTCCAGACAGTTCCTTGATCGTTGCGACCGGCCCAAGGTCGACCGAATCGAGGGTGTGCCGCCGGCCATTGCCATTGATCAGACCGGCACCGTGAGAACCTCGCGCTCCACCGTGGGCACGATGACCGAACTCAACGATTATCTGAAGCTGCTCTTTGCCCGGGAGGCAAAGCTCTTTTGCGCCGACTGCGGCTCGTGGGTGCGCGAGATGAGCCCGGTGCAGATGTGGGAAAGCATCAGGGAACGCGCCGCAAAGGCGGGCGACCCCCGGCTCACGCTCACCTTTGACGCGCTGATTCCGGAAAGTTTTGATCTTGAGCAGGCCAGGGCCGCTCTGTCAGCCCAGGGCTTTACCCGGATTTTCGAGGAGAGGCAGAGCGCAGCCGGCACGGTCCTTTCCGTCGTCGTCGACCGATTCCGCGCATCGAAGGCCGGATCGGCCCGGGCGATCGAAGCGATCGAGGCGGCTCTTGCCCATGCCAGGGGCGAGTATGCGGGGCGCTTTGCCGTGCATGCGCAGGGCGAAGAGGGCGCGGACGAAGTCTGGCGCTACCGCACCGGCTTTGCGTGCCCGGAGTGCGGCAGGACCTATCAGAAGGCGACGGCCGCTAGCTTCAGCTTCAACTCGGCAATCGGCGCCTGCCCGCAGTGCCGCGGCTTCGGCCGGGTGATCGGGCTCGACTGGGGGCTTGTGATTCCCGATGAGACGAAGTCGCTGGCCGAGGGCGCGATCAAGCCCTGGCAGAGCGGCCAGAGCCAGGAGTGCCAGAGCGACATGATGCGGTTTGCCAAGAAGCAGGGCATCCGCACGGATGTTCCGTTCCGGGACCTCACCCAGGCCGAGCGGCAGTGGGTGATGGAGGGCGAGCCGGCTTTCAACGGCAGGAACTGGAATCGCTGCTGGTACGGAGTGCGGGAGTTCTTCAAGTACCTGGAGAGCCGTGCATACAAGATGCATGTGCGCGTGTTCCTGTCAAGGTACCGCAGCTACGACACCTGCCCGGTCTGCGAGGGCTCGCGCCTGAAGCCGGAGGGGCTGCTCTGGCGCGTGGGCAGCCAGAAAGCCGCCCGCGCAGCCGAGACTTCCTCTCCCGGGGGAACGTACAAGCGCTTTGTTCCGATTCCGATGCGCGGCATCGCGGAGCGGGTGAAGGAGCTTCCCGGACTGACGATCCACGATCTGATGCTGCTGCCGATCGAGCGGCTCAGGGCGTTCTTTGAAGTGCTGCGGGACGAGACTGACGACGAGCCCGGGCAGCTCGTGATCAAGGAGATTCTTTCGCGTCTTTCGTACCTCGTTGACGTCGGCCTCGGGTACCTCACGCTTGACCGCCAGAGCCGCACGCTCTCCGGGGGCGAAGTGCAGCGCGTCAATCTGACGACCGCGCTCGGCACGAATCTCGTCGATACGCTGTTCGTGCTTGACGAGCCTTCGATCGG
>DNLN01000038.1:6318-7214 GCA_003488465.1 Sutterella sp.
GTTGTCGTCGAGCATGACCCGCAGGTCATGATGAATGCGGACCGGATCATCGACATGGGGCCTGGCTCGGGCGAGCAGGGCGGCTCGATCGTGTTTGACGGAACTCCGGCGCAGATTCTCGAGGCCGAGTCCCTTACCGGGCTCTACCTGAAGGGGCGGCTGCGCGTGGACACGAGCCTGTCGCGCGTGCCCGAAGAGGCATTCCGCAGCTGGCTCACCGTCAAGGGAGCCCGCGAACACAACCTCAAGAACATCGACGTGTCCTTCCCCCTGGGGGCGATCAGCGTCGTGACGGGCGTCTCGGGCTCGGGCAAGTCCACGCTCGTGGGCGACATCCTCGTGCCCGCGCTGGAGCGCTCCCTGGGCAAGGCCGTCGCCTGCGGGGACTTTGACGAAATCATCGGCAGGAGCAGGATCTCCGAGGTCATGTTCGTCGATCAGTCCGCAGTCGGAAAGACGACCCGATCCAATCCCGTTTCGTATGTAGACGCCTTCGGTCCGATCAGAACGCTGTTTGCGGGCGTGCCGCTTGCGCGGGACCGCGGCTACAAGCCCGGGGACTTCAGCTTCAACTCGGGAGCCGGGCGCTGCCCGACCTGTCAGGGAGCGGGCTTCGAGCGGGTGGAGATGCAGTTTCTGAGCGACGTGTTCCTGCGCTGCCCGGACTGCGACGGCACACGCTATCGGGCCGAAATCCGCGAGGTGACGATCAATCTGGACGGCAGGAGGGAGGTGTCGGTCGCAGACGTGCTCGAGATGACGGTTGACCAGGCCTGCCAGTATTTCCGTGCCGAGCGAGAGATCGTGCGGCGCCTGAAGCCCCTGCAGGACGTGGGCCTTGGCTACGTCAAGCTCGGCCAGCCCGTCTCGACGCTCTCGGGCGGAGAGGCGCAGCG
>DNLN01000105.1 GCA_003488465.1 Sutterella sp.
TGCGCGTGAACTTGTAGGCGCCGTGGCTCGTGCCGATGGCGATGGCGAGTGCGTCAAGCTGGGTGACGCGGACGAACTCGGCGGCCTGATCCGGATCGGTGAGAAGCTGCTCGCGGGTCATGGTGGCGTCCGTGCCGTGTCCGTCTTCCTTGTCGCCGCGCATGGTCTCGAGCGAGCCGAGGCAGCCGATTTCGCCTTCGACGGAAACGCCGATGCAGTGGGCGTTCTCAACGACGCGGCGCGTCACGTCGACGTTGTATTCATAGGAGGAGATGGTCTTGCCGTCGCTCATGAGCGAGCCGTCCATCATGACCGAGGTGAAGCCCATGCGGATTGCGCCCTGGCACACTGCCGGGCTCTGGCCGTGATCCTGGTGCATGCACACGGGAATGTCGGGCCAGGTTTCGACGGCGGCCTCAATGAGGTGATGAAGGAAGTTTTCGCCGGCGTATTTGCGGGCGCCGGCGGAGGCCTGAAGGATGACCGGAGCGCCGACTTCCTCGGCGGCCGTCATGATGGCCTGGACCTGTTCGATGTTGTTGACGTTGAAAGCGGGAAGACCGTAATCGTTTTCAGCTGCATGATCGAGCAGCTGGCGCAGACTGACAAGAGCCATTGTGTACGCTCCAAAGCGGTGTGAAAAAAACATTGGAAGTCCTGAAAAAGAGGTGTCACTCGGCCGTTCAGGACCCATTCGAGCCATTTTAGCCTTTTTGGCAGGGGAAAAAGGTTTGTTTCTGAAACAGAAAGAGAAGCTCGCCGCGGCCCGGCAATTGCCTGATGCGTGCGCATCGCCGCATGCTTCGCTATCATCCGCGGGTCGGGGTCTGTTCACTTTTTTTGGTCATGAAAAAGTTCATCGGTGCCGGAGTTCTGGCCGTTCTATGCGCTGCGCTTGCAGCGGGCTGCACGCAATCTGATACGCAGGTCGTGCAGCGCTCGGCGATGCCGGGCGAGACCTCGACAAGTGTTGAGAATGCCTTAAAGCGCATCCCCTCCTGCAAGAAGATCCTCTGGCGTGAGAGCTTCACTGCGAACGGCGTCATCGTCACCGCCTCTTGCCCCATCGCCGAACTCTACGGCGTGCGTGAGGCCGTCAAAAGCCGGCTGCGCGAGCTCGAGCAGGGTGCGGCAAGCGCCTATGAAGGCAGAAAAAAAGCAAGAGCCGCCGAGCTTGGCGGCGCGATCGAGCAGGAGCGCCGCATCAAGGCCGAGATTGACAGCCGCACTGTGACCGAGCGCACGGAAAAGGAGAATGTCCGCGCAGGGGGCGTTGCAAACTGCTCGTATTTTTTGCGCGTGGGCGAGATGCTGGAGAAGTCCCTGCAGACCGATGAGCGCCTGATTGCCTCCGAATGCAAGAAGGGGCAGGTTGAGTGCGGCGCCGCCCGTGAGGTCTACGAGCCGCAGATCAAGCAGCTGCGCTCAAGGCTTTCGCGCATCGGCACGGAGGCCGCCGAGTGCCGCGCCCAGAAGGAAAAGGAGCGCGAGCGCGTCAAGTCGCTCAACGCCCGGTATGAAGCCGCCGCGCGCGAGGAAAAAGAGAAGAACGCGCAGGAGTCGCAGGCCGCGGCAGAGCGCCTTTCTGCGCTTGAGGCCGAACTCGCCCGCACGCTCGCCGCCCCGAGCGATGAAGCGCTTGATCGCGACATGGCTGCGATCGGCAGACTCCGGCCGTGCGCCGATCTCGAAAAGCTTGCCGTGGAGTTTGAGTTTGGCCTCACGGGAAAGGGCGAAGCGCGGTCGGCAAAACTTGTTGCGGCCGTGAGCGAGTTTACTTGGAAAGGTACTGACGCCTACAGCGTGCGCCATGGCGGCCGGATCCTGTCGCGGTATGAAGAGAAGGCGCTCATGCGCGACGTGAGGGGCGGCAGAGCGCTCTGGGACTGCATCACGAGCCCGGCAAGCGAACTTGGCTGCCGCGCGCTCACGGACGAAATCTTTGCCGTGTACCGCGAGCGGTTTTCCGTCCCCAGGTAGCAAAACGGCGGAGACTGCAGTCTCCGCCATCAGGATCCTGATGCGGCAGAAGCGGGGATGCCCCTTAGCCGCAGGATTTTCCTCCTAGCTCAGAACAGCACCCGTGCAGCCCGAGCTCACGAGCTTGGCGTAGCGCACGAGGTAGCCCGTGGTGATGCGCGGCTTTCTCGGCTTCCACTCGGCCTTGCGCCGGGCGAGTTCTTCATCGGACACCAGCACGTTGAGCTGGTTGGCGGGGATGTCGATGGAGATGATGTCGCCTTCCTTCACAAGAGCGATCGGGCCGCCGTCCGCGGCCTCGGGCGAGACGTGCCCGATGGAGGCGCCGCGGCTTGCGCCGCTGAAGCGTCCGTCGGTGATGAGCGCGACGGTGGAGCCAAGGCCTGCGCCGACGATGGCCGAGGTGGGGTTGAGCATTTCGCGCATGCCGGGACCGCCCTTCGGGCCTTCGTAGCGGATCACGACCACGTCGCCCGGGTGGATCTGGTTGCCGTAGATGGCGGCGATGGCGTCATCCTCGCAGTCAAACACGCGGGCCGGGCCCTGGTGCACGAACATCTCGGGCGCAACAGCCGAGCGCTTGACGACGGAGCCCTCGGGGGCGAGGTTGCCCTTCAGAACGGCAATGCCGCCTTCCTTGCGGAACGGATTTTCGACCGAGCGGATCACCGCCGGGTTCAGAATCTCGCGGCCGGCGATGTTCTCGCCGATCGTCTTGCCGGTGACGCTCTTGCAGTCAAGGTGCAGACGGCCGAGCTTGGCGAGCTCGTTCATCACGGCCGGAATGCCGCCCGCGTCCTCGAGGTCGGCCATGGTGTCTTCGCCGGCGGGCGAGAGGTGGCACAGGTTCGGGGTGACGGCGGAGATGTCGTTGGCCATCGCAAGGTCAATGTCAATGCCGCATTCGTGGGCGATGGCGGGCAGGTGCAGCATCGAGTTCGTCGAGCAGCCGAGCGCCATGTCCATGGCAAGCGCGTTTTCAAAGGCTTCGCGGGTCATGATGTCGCGCGGCTTGAGATCGGCGCGCACGAGATCCATGATCTTCATGCCGGATTCCTTGGCAAGGCGCAGGCGCGCCGAGTACACGGCCGGAATCGTGCCGTTGCCCGGGAGCGCCATGCCGAGCACCTCGCTCATGCAGTTCATCGAGTTCGCGGTGAACATGCCGGCGCAGGAGCCGCAGGTCGGGCAGGAGGTGTTGATGATGGCGTCAAGGTCGTCCTTGCTCATCTTGCCAGCGTGGAACGTGCCCATCGCCTCGAACACGGTGGAAACCGTGGTCTTGTGGCCCTTGAAGTGACCGCCCAGCATCGGGCCGCCGGAAATCACGATGGAGGGGATGTTCAGGCGCCCCGCGGCCATCAGCAGGCCCGGCACGTTCTTGTCGCAGGCGGCGACGAGCACGAGGCCGTCAAAGGGATGCGCGATCGACATCGCTTCGGTGGAGTCGGCGATCAGTTCGCGCGACACGAGGGAGTACTTCATGCCTTCGTGGCCCATCGCGATGCCGTCACAGACACCGATCGACGGGAATTCGATCGGAGTGCCGCCGGCCATGCGGATGCCAGCCTTGACGGCTTCTGTGATCTTGTCGAGGTGGGAATGGCCCGGGACGATCTCGCTGTGCGCGTTGACCACGCCGATCAGCGGACGCTCCAGTTCCTCTTTGGTGTACCCCATGGCGTAGAACAGGCTGCGCATCGGCGCGCGTTCCGCGCCTTTGGTGACGCTGTCACTTCTCATGGGTTTGGTATTCTCTCTCATTGATAAATACTCCTACTTCTTCAGCCAGCTCATCATCTGACGCAGTTCCTGACCGGTCTTGCAGAGCAGGTGTTCGTTCTCCTTCATGCGGGTGGTGAGGAAGCGAGCCTGACGGCCGGCGCTCATCTCCTGCACGAATTCGCTTGCGAACTCACCGTTCTGGATGCGGCGGAGCAGCTCTTTCATGCCCTTCTTGGACTCTTCGGTGATGACGTATTTGCCTGCATAGTAATCGCCGTATTCAGCGGTGTTG
>DNLN01000183.1 GCA_003488465.1 Sutterella sp.
GATGGCGAGCCAAACGCCTTTGCGACGGGCGCCTCGAAGAATGCATCCCTCGTGTGCGTCTCGACCGGACTGCTTCGCATGATGAACAAGAACGAGGTCAAGGCCGTTCTGGGGCATGAAATGAGTCACGTCGCCAACGGCGACATGGTGACGCTCACCCTCATCCAGGGCGTGATGAACACGTTCGTGATCTTTGTGTCGCGTCTGGTGGGCTGGGTTGTCGACCGTCAGATCCTGCGCAACGAGGACGATGGCCCCGGCGCCGGCTACTACATCACGAGTCTGGTGATGGATTTGGTGTTCGGTGTTCTCGCAGGCATGGTCGTCGCCTGGTTCAGCCGCTATCGCGAGTACCGGGCCGATGAAGGCTCCGCACGGCTGCTCGGCAATCCCCAGCACATGATCGAAGCCCTGCAGCGCCTGGGTACGATGGAACCCGCGGAACTGCCTGCCAGCGTGAAGGGACTGGGCATTTCGGGCGGCATCGGCTCGCTCATGGCCTCCCATCCGCCCATAGAGGACCGCATCGCTGCGCTGCGCGCCCTCAGATAATCGGAATTTCGAACCAGAGAAGAATTCAGGCCCGCTTGTCGGGCCTGAGTCGTTGCTGGAGAGTCGGCAGGAGTTTTGCTCACCGGCATGCTGGCAGGAGGGATATTACAGAGGAGTCAATATTTCTGTTGATTCAGCTCTGAATTGCGATTAGTCTGTCGGGCATGACTTACCCGAATCTTAAGAAGTATTTGACCTCAATCAATTCATTTTGGACTTTTCTGGAGTGAAATACCGCAGCTCTCGATCTCCTTCGGGAATAGAGGTGGGGGGTGCGTTTCAGGGATTTAGCTTCCGTCATGGCGCACCTCTCCGACCGTACATCAATTTTGCAGGAGAATAACAATGCAAGGATGCAGCCGCCGCAGTCTCATGAAGACTTCGATTATCGGTGCAGCCGCCGCTGGCACGACCAGCCTCGGCATGGTTCAGGCCGCGCAGGCCAAGCCCGTTTCCAAACAGACCTACGACGTTGTCGTCCTGGGCGCAGGTCCGGCCGGTCTTGTGACCGCCATCACCGCGCACGACAAGGGCGCCAAGGTGGTTGTGCTCGAGAAGTGCGATCGTCCTGACGGCAACGCCATCTTCGCGCTGGGTTCGGTCTGCGGCTGGGGCACCCGCCATCAGAAGGAGCAGGGCATCACGGATACGGCCGATGCCTTCTACGCCATGATGATGGACATCTCCAAGCAGCTCGGCGACAAGGCTCTGAACCGCACCTACACGGACAACATCTCGGCCGGCATCGACTGGCTTGAGAGCGAGATCGGCGTGAAGTTCGGCAAGATTCGTCCGATGCCGTATCCGCGCCTTGGCCGCACCTGCCGCGTGGTCGGCGACGGCCTCACGGGCGGCGCCCGTCTGGTGCAGAAGCTGCTCGAAGCCGCCAAGAAGCGCGGCATCGAAATCAAGTTCGAGCACAAGGCGATCGAGCTCATCCATGACGAGATGTTCGCCGTGAAGGGCGTCAAGGTGCTCACGCCCGAGGGCCAGAAGATCTTCATGAGCCGTGGCGGCGTGTGCTTCTGCACGGGCGGCTTCTCGGCCAACCCCGAACTCGTTGACCGCTACATCGGCGGCTACGCCACCCGCATGGTTCTGCGCGGCTCGCGCAGCACGACCGGCGCCAACATCATCCTGATGCAGCCGCTCTTTGTGAAGTTCGTGAACATGGACCAGTTCCATGCCGGTCCGATCGTGGGCGAGACGCACGTGAACCCGGCTGACGTTCTGAACTCCGGCTACGGCATCCAGGTCAACACCTCCGGCAACCGCTACATGGACGAGAACAACACCTACGTCATCAAGGCACGCACGACCGCCCTGCAGACGATCGACAACAAGGCCTGGGTGATCGTTGACTCCGACTGCTCGGTCCTTGACAAGGTGATCCCGAAGTACGAGCGCCTGAATAGCCCCTACGGCAAGGCCGACACGATCGAAGAGCTCTGCAAGCAGGTCAAGCTGCCCGCGGCCAAGATCCAGAAGCTTGTCGATCAGTACAACAAGGCGCTTTCCGAGAAGAAGCTCGACGAGATGGTTCCGCCCTGCACGTACAAGAATCCCCATCCGATCGCCAAGGCTCCGTTCTATGCCATTCCGCTCCAGGGCGGCATGACGGCCACGTTCGGCGGCCCGCTCATCAACACCAAGGCTGAAGTGCAGAACCTGGACGGCAAGAGCGTTCCCGGTCTGTATGCGGCAGGCAACTCCGCCGGCGGCATCTTCTTCTTCAACTACGCCGGCGGCGCCCAGCTTGGTGCCGCCACCGTGTTCGGCCGCATTGCCGGCGAACAGATGGCTGCGCGTGCGAAGGCTGCCAAGGCCAAGAAGCCCCAGAAGAAATAAGGAGATCAGACATGAAAAAGACTTTGATTGCGTCGATGGCCCTTGCTCTGGGCATGGCCTTCACTACGAGCGCTGCTCTCGCCGCTGACAAGACCCTTGCCGAGCGTCACGGCGGCATGTTCCCCAAGTCCGTGAACGGGTACGTCACCAAGGCTCAGTGCCAGAAGTGCCACGGCGGCTACGACAAGCTTGCCGCCAAGACCAAGATGCTCGATCCCAATCCGCACTTCTCTCACCTGGGTGAAGTGAACTGCGAGGACTGCCACAAGGCCGACAAGGCCAAGCCCGAGCTGATGTGCAACACCTGCCACCAGTTCACGGTTCGCCAGAAGGCCGCGAAGTAGGAATCCGGCGTTTCGCCTGATTGAAGAAGGGCCCGCACATTCGGTTGTGCGGGCCTTTTCATACCTTGTCGCTGCTGCGGCGCAAAGAAAACTCCCGCCACCCGGGAAGGGACGGCGGGAGAAGTCCAAACGTCAGCCTAAGGAGCGGGCTGCTAAAAGATCAGGTGTGCCACGGGAGCGGCGATGAACAAACTGATCAGCGTGCGCTCCAGGAAGATGACGAAGAGCTCGATGAAGTTCACCGGAATCTTCGAGCCGAGGATCAGGCCGCCCACTTCCGAGAGGTAGATCACCTGCGTCACCGAGATCACGGCGATGATGAACTTGGTCATCGGAGCCGTGACGGTGCCGGCGGCGATCACGGCCGGAGTGAACATGTCGGTAAAGCCCACGATCATGGTCTTCGAGGCTGCTTCGGCTTCGGGAACCGCAAGCATGTTGAGCAGCGGCAGGAAGGGCTTGCCGAGAATGTCGAAGATCGTCGTGTTGTTGGCAAGCACCAGGGCGAGCGTGCCGATGCACATCACCACGGGCAGCACGCCGAACCACATGCCGGCGCTGTTCTTCACGCCGTTCTCAAGGAATTCTCCAATGCCGCGGTGCTGCGCAACGCGGTTCATTGCGAGGGAAAGACCGTACTGAGTGGAGGAGGTGAAGCCTTCGGGGAGCGTCTCGCCCATCGCCTTGCCCTCGACGAGGAACGTATCCTTCTTGAGCGAGAGCGGAGGAATGCGGGGCAGGATCAGTGCGCAGACGACGCCGATCAGGCAGATCAGCAGGTAGTAGGGGCCGAAGTACTCGAGCATGCCGACCTGAGCGAGCACGACGATGCTGAAGGTGATCGACACGGCCGAGAACGTGGTTGCCACGATGGCGGCTTCTCTAGCTGAGTAGTAGCCGCCCTCGTACTGGTTGGCGGTCAGCATCACGCCGAGCGTGCCGTCGCCGATCCAGGACGTGATGCAGTCGACGGCTGCGCGGCCGGGAATCGTAAAGAGCGGGCGCATGACCTTGGTGAGCAGCGCGCCGATGAATTCGAGCAGGCCGAAGTCAAGCAGCAGCGGCAGCAGCAGACCGGCGAGCAGGAAGATCACCACGAGCGTCGTGAGCAGGTCGTTGAGCACAAAGCCGCCCGCGTCCCCGCATGTGATCATGTGGATCCAGCCCGTGTCGTCCTTGCCGGCATGGATGCCCAGATAGGTGATCCAGATGAAGACCGCGCCGATGATTCGGATGATGACCCAGACCAGGGTCGTCGAGAAGGTGGCCTTGATGATGGGGTAGCTTGAGACGAAGGACGGTCCCATGATGAGGGACACGAGTCCAAGGACAGCCGAAATCGTGACGATGATGACGCAGAGCAGCGGCAGCCAGTCGCCAATTGCCGAGGAGATCCAGTCCGAGACGATCTTGATTACGATGGTCCACTTGTCGTCATACTTGACCGGGATCATGAACAGCAGGACGCCGATGATGGACGGGACTAAAAAACCGGCCATGGAGCCTTTCTTGTTTTTTTCTTGCATTCTCTTGTTTCCAATGATCCGCGACGGACGAAGTCCCCCGCGGTGCTTTTAGTCGATGTATCGCCGAATATTAAAAGTTACCAGGTGAGCAGACAAGGGGACAGCCTATACAAATCGCCCAATACGCCGGCGCATATCAACAGGGTTTGCCGGAAATGACATGCAATCGCCCTGCGTCATCCTTGTCGATTGTGCGTCCCTGAAGGCTCTCAAGGAGGCTCCGGGCGCGCTCTTCGGTGACGTGCAGTTCGGTGCGGATCCTGCGGATGGAGGCTTTCTCGTCGACGACAAGGCAGCCTGCGGCCTGCTCGATGAGCGGATCGCTCGAGGCTTCGGGCAGGACTGCGGCCTCTCTGAAGGCGCGCTGCACGGCGTTTCCGACGCTTTGGACAAACTGCTGCGTCGTGTTCGGGCCGGGAAGCGGCAGGGCGAGAACCATGGCTTTTTCCCAGCGCTGCGCGTAGGCGGCAAGCCGCACCGGGCTGATGCGCCGTCCGGGCTCCTGCGGGG
This sequence comes from Sutterella sp., assembly GCA_003488465.1. Classification (GTDB taxonomy): domain Bacteria; phylum Pseudomonadota; class Gammaproteobacteria; order Burkholderiales; family Burkholderiaceae_F; genus Duodenibacillus. Next base: position 4,781 of record DNLN01000183.1, read on the forward strand.
CGCCGAGGGCATCGGCAAGGAGCACTCTTCCCTGATCGGTGTTCGCAGCCTGCCACAGGTAGCACGAGAGGAAGATCACAAGCCGGGGCTCTCGGCTGCGGATCGTTGCGGCAAGCTCGGCGCACTTCACGGAGTACTTCTGCACGAGCTGCGGGCCGCGGGCACCCGAGACGGGGCTTGCAGGCCATTCGCAACAGAAGAACGAGCGCTCGAAGTCGCCCGCCGTCATGCGCGTCGTGGCAAGCGGAATGCCCCAGACGGGAAACCAGGAGACGAACCGGGCGAGCGCCCTGCCGCGGTCGACGGCGCTGTCCGAGAAGAAGCTTCGTTCGGAGGGAGGCGTGTCCTCGGCCGGGCCGTAGCCCGGCGGCAGGACGACAAGAATCCCGCCCTTCATGTTGTTCGGCGTATCGAGCGGAGCCGGAACCGGGAGGGCGGGGGCGGCGCGCATGGGCTTAGGCTGCGGGCAGGCGGCCGAGCTGATCGCGGACCTTCTCAAGCAGGGCCGTGAACTCGCTCTGACGCTTTCTTTCCTGCTCGACCACGGCTGCCGGAGCGCGCTCGACGAAGGACTTGTTCGAGAGCTTGCCGGCGCACTTGGCGAGTTCGCCTTCGAGGCGGGCGGCCTCTTTCCCGAGGCGCTCGCGCTCGGCGGCGATGTCGATCTCGACCTTGAGCATCAGGCGGAAGTCGCCGACGATGGCGACCGGAGCGATCGCGGCGGCGCCTTCATGCGGCAGAGCGGCGGCATGCTCGACTCGCTCGAGCCTTGCGAGGAACCGCAGGTACTCGGCAACGGCCTGCACGGTGGCCTCATCGCCCTCGATGAGCAGCGGCACGCGCGTGGAGGGCGAGAGCTGCAT
>DNLN01000041.1 GCA_003488465.1 Sutterella sp.
CGGGCAGTACCTTTGCGGCGGGCTCACGGTCTCTGCGGCCGTGCAGGCCTTTGTCAAGCAGCTCGTCAACGGCGGCCTCGTGCCGACGATCGTGACGGTGATGGGCTTTGGCTACGTCATGACGTTCACCAAGTGCTCTGACCATCTCGTGAACGCCCTGGTGCGTCCGCTCACGCACGTGCCGGCGATCGTGATCCCGGGTGCCGTGATCATCACCTGGCTGCTCAACATCGTTCTGCCGTCCGCTGCCGGCATCGCCGCCGCCGTGGGCGTTCTGCTGATCCCGGCTCTCATCGCACTGAAGGTGCGTCCGGTGATGGCTGCCGCCGCCGTGTTCCTCGGAACCTGGGGCTCGGTTGTCTCTCCCGGCCTGATGTTCAACCCGCAGGTTGCCGACATCGCCTTCAAGGCGAAGGAAATTCCGGCTCCTGACGCCATGATCGTGATCTTCCAGGAATTCGTGCCCTGCGCGATCGGCGCTCTCGTGGCCGCCGTTCTGCTCGCGATCCTTGCGATGGTGATGCGTGAAGGCGTGGGCTCGAACAAAGAGGATACGTCGGCCGAAGCCGCCAAGGAATTCAAGATCAATCCGATCTACGCCATCGTTCCGGTCATTCCGCTGTTCCTGCTCGTCATCGCTTCCAAGCAGGTCGGCTGGCTGCCCACGAAGGTCTTCACGGTTCCCGTCTGCATGCTGATCGGTACGGCCGTCGGCATGGTGGTTGGCCTTGTCAACAAGCAAAGCCTCGGTGACTGCTCCAAGCGCTTCTGCCGCGGTGCCGGCGACGGCTTTGCCGACGTCGTGATCCTGATTGCTGCTGCTGCCCTGTTCGCAGCCGGCATGCGTTCCATTGGCCTTACCGGTGCTCTGGTTGACGCCATGAAGGGTTCTCAGTCGGTCGCCATGTTCTCGGCTGCCGCCGGTCCGTTCGTGATGGCCGCCATCTCCGGTTCCGGCAACGCTGCCGCCCTCGCATTCAACGAAGCCATCACTCCGCACGCCGCTGACTTCGGTCTCACGATCGTTCAGCTGGGTGCCGTTGCTCAGATTGCTGCCGGTCTTGGCCGCACGATGTCCCCGGTTGCGGGCGGCGTCATCATTCTGGCTGGCATCGCTGGTGTGAATCCGTTCGAAGTTGCCAAGCGTACCGCTGTGCCGGTGCTCATCGCCCTCGTTGTCACGACGATTGCGATGTACACGCTCAACTAAGAAAAAAGCACGCACGGATTTCCGGGAATGCTCCCGGAGATCCGTCAAAAGCCAAAAGGCGTCAGGATTTTCTTGTCCCGGCGCCTTTTTCGCATCCGTGGTGCGGGAGAGGCTAAAGCCAGTCGGGAGAGGAGGCTCTTAGCGAAGGAACAAAATGACGGCGCTCTCGAGCCCGTCAAAGAGCACGCGGCTTGTCTTGCCGCTCGGCGCGACACGCACCTCACCATCATCCATCATCGTGAGCGCAAGGTTGGGTTCAGTGAGGATCCAGCCCTTGAGGGGCCCCGTCCAGACACGGTACACGGAACTGTAGTTCTGGGAGAGCTTGGCTCTGTAAATCCCCTCTTCTGGCTCCCAGGGCGAGAGAAGTGCGACGACTTCGCAGCTCCTCTTATCAAACCGGACGGACTTCTCCGAGAGGTCCGCCTTGAGGTTTTCACCGTCGATGTTGCAGGAGCGGGTGAGCACATAGCGGTTCGAGTTCCCGACACGGTAAAGGTCGTCGGCCACATCGGTGAGCTGCACGGACTCGGCGCTCGCGAGTACAGGCAGGGCGAGGAGAAGCGGGGCGAGAAATCGCATCAGAAGATCGCGTTCCAGAGAAGGGCGCACCAGACGAGCACGGCGTTTGCGATGGCAAAGAGCACGGCCGCGCTTCCCACGTCCTTGGCAAAGCCGCTCTTGGGGTGGATTTCCGGTCCGATGCGGTCGATGCAGGCTTCGATGCCGGAGTTGAGCAGTTCGACGATGATGAGGATCAGCAGGCTGCTCACAGCAGCGAGCCGATAGATGAAGGGGGCGGGCAAAAGGAGCGCCACGGGAATCAGGATCGCCGAGGCCGTCAGTTCCTCGCGGAATGCCTCTTCGCTTTTCCATGCGGCCAGGATGCCCTGGCGGGAGTACTTGCAGGCGTTGATCAGGCGGGTGAGGCCGCTTTTGCCCTTGAGATCGTTTGCATCCATGGCGCTAAAAAATGGGTTAAGGAATTGGAGGCATTGTAGCGGCTGACGGGAGAGGGGATGAGAGTCATTTCTTTAGAAAACTCTCTGTTAGCACTTGGACTGATTCAGGCGGAACATGGCCGTTAGATTAAGACCATTGGTGCTTTGGTTTCGGGCAAGGAGGACAGGGGAACGACTAAGAGGCTGGGCAATCCGCCGGCTTTGTCATAAAAATTCAATAAAGATTTTTGAAATTATGACTAAACTAGGTACAATGTCACCTGTATAGGGGAGGTGTGACTATGGCTGAAATGCATGAAAAATTAAAAATGATGAGAGAAAAAGCGGGCCTTCGTCAGGGACAGATTGCGGACTTTTTGGGTGTTTCCCAAACATTCGTTTCAAAGGTTGAAGCTGGCGAACGGAATCTCTCAGTAGACCAACTGGAGGCTCTTGTCAACCTGTACGGATATGATCTTGCATCCTTTGCTGATGAAAGCTTGGAAGTTCACCCGATCAAGTTCGCGTTCAGGGCTCAAGATGTGAGTCAGGATGACTTGCATGTGATTGCGGATATAAACAAAATCGTGATCAACAGTCGATTTATGACAAAACTGTTGGAGGGCAGCAAATGATGGATAAGCTGCTCCTAAGTACACACGCTCAGGAACTGCGGGAGCTGTTCGGTGAGGATGCCAATTCTCCAATCGATATTTTTTCTCTTGCCACACAAATTGAGGGGCTGACACTTGTTTTTTACCCTCTCGGCAAAAATATCAGCGGAATGTGTGTCAGGGATGATCAGATTCGTCTCATTGCGATTAATTCGACAATGTCGTATGGCCGGCAGAGGTTTTCGCTTGCCCATGAGCTGTATCACCTTTACTTCGATGGTGATTCAGGGTTTAACGTTTGTTCGGCAAAGATCGATCCGAAGCGAGAGAACGAAAAATGCGCCGATCAGTTCGCCTCTTATTTTCTCGCACCGTACAAATCACTCCGTGTGGCTGTCAAAAAAATTGTTGGATCTGAGCAGCTGTCCATGCAGCATGTCATTGCGCTTGAACAGTACTTTGGGATGAGCCATTTGGCGATGGTTTGGAGGTTGGTGTCTGAAGGCTACCTCTCAGCCGTGGATGTCGATGAGTACACAAAAAATGTCATCGCGAAGGCACGAATGCTTGGGTTTGAGGACAAACTTTATAAGCCGTTGCAAATTGACGTCCAAAAAAGGACCTATGGGCATTATTTAAAGCAAGTTGAGGAGATACGTCAGAGGGATTTGGTCTCTCCCGGCAAGGTTGATGAGTTGCTTCTTGATGCTTTCCGTGAAGATATCGCCTTCGGGCTGGATGAAGACGATCAAAGCGGAGGTTGCATTGACTGAGAGGTATTTCTTTGACACTGATTGCCTCAGCGCCTTCCTTTGGGTTCGAAAGGAGTGCATTCTTGCCAAACTTTATGCAGGCAAAATCATATTGCCATCCCAAGTTTACGGCGAACTGCAGAAGGAACCGCACCTGCTGGCGAGGGTTGATGCGTTGAAGACAGGAGGAAGCCTTCGCGTGGAGAGCATGGCTGCTGGTTCGGTCGAGTATGAGGATTACCTGAAGATGACAAAGAAACCTGAGAATGGGGTACGTGTCATCGGTCGGGGAGAAGCGGCTGGTATTGCTATGGCAAGGCGAAGAGGGGGAATCCTTGCCAGTAATAACATGAGAGATATAAGCTTCTATGTGAACAAGTACAAGATTCCGCACATTACGGCGGGAGATATTCTGTGCGAAGCCATGGATGCAGGAATTATTTCAGAGGCTGAGGGCAACACAATCTGGTCAAACATGATTCATAGAAGGCGAAAACTTCCAACAGCTACCTTCTCAGACTATCGTCAAAAATTCAGAATCCAAGCGGATAGTTAAACAATTGTGAAAATAGTCCGGCGTCATCTTTTCGAAGACGCCGGACTTCTGAGAGCTGATCAAATCAGAAGATAGATCAGTTGACCTTCTGTGCGAGCGTGCCGTCCGCGTAGCGGGCGGCCATCACGGACATCGGGATCGCCTTGATCTTAGCGGCCTGACCTTCGCAGCCGAAGGCAAGGAACCGGGACTTGCACATCTCGTAGGCGGCCTTGCGGGCGACCTTCAGGTAGGCGCGCGGATCGAATGCACTCGGGTTCTCAACGAAGAAGCGGCGGATTGCGGCGGTCATGGCAAGGCGGATGTCGGTGTCGATGTTGACCTTGCGCACGCCGTGCTTGATCGCCTTCTGGATCTCTTCAACCGGCACGCCGTACGTTTCGCGCATCTGGCCGCCGTACTTGCGGATTTCGGCAAGGAACTCCTGCGGCACGGAGCTTGAGCCGTGCATCACGAGGTGCGTGTTCGGAAGCCGCTCGTGAATTTCCTTCACGCGCTGGATGGAGAGGATTTCGCCGGTGGGCTTGCGCGTGAACTTGTAGGCGCCGTGGCTCGTGCCGATGGCGATGGCCAGGGAATCGCAGCCGGTCTTCGTTACGAACTCCTCAACGTCTTCCGGACGGGTGTAGGAGGAATCCTCCGCGCTGACTTTGACCTCGTCCTCGATGCCGGCCAGGGTGCCGAGCTCGGCCTCGACCACTACGCCGCGCTCGTGGGCGTAATCCACGACCTTCCGGGTGATCTCGATGTTTTCGGCAAGGGGCTTTCCGGAGGCATCGATCATGACGGAAGAGAAGCCGCCGTCGATGCAGCTCTTGCAGATCTCGAAGCTGTCGCCGTGGTCCAGATGCAG
>DNLN01000062.1 GCA_003488465.1 Sutterella sp.
GCAAACGAGGTCTTGGAAGCGGCGGCAAGCGACACCTCCTTGATAGGTTCAGGGTGCGGCTCGCTCAGACGCACAGGAATGGTCTTGGGCAGATCAGCGGTTCCAAAATCAAAGGGCTTGGGCTGCACGGGCCGGTGCGCGGAATTGACCTTGACCATGGGACGAGCCTGCGGCTGCGGAAGCGGCTTGACGGATGCCTTCGATTTGCCTTCTGCGGGCTTCTTGCGTCGCTTGGTGTTCCTGGTTTTCGGAATATTGGGATCCGGACCGAAGAGCTCCAACTGATCAGGGTTGTATGCGCGTCTCATGATGCGTTCTCAAGCGGAGTGTGTGCCGAGCGATCATTTGGCCGAGAGCCTGGCCTCGATTTGATCGGGCGAAAGGGCGCCTGAGACTCGAGAGCCGTCCTGGAAGATGATCGTCGGAGTGCCGGTAATGCCAAGCTCCCTGCCTAGAGCCAGATTGCGCTCAAGCGCCGAGTAATCGCATTTGCCTTCGGCGAATTCGGCAGGATCCTTGCCCTCGAGCATGTGCGCTTCAAAGGCGGCGACGGGATTTTCCGAGCAAAAGATATTCCGCGAAATGGAGCCCGAATTCAGGATGGGATAGATGAAGTTGTACACCGTGATGTTGTCGATCTTTTGCAGATTGCGCTCAAGCATCGAGCAATACGGGCACCTTGCGTCGGTGAAGACGACAACCTTTCGCTCACCCTTGCCGCGAACCACCTTGACGGCGTCCTCAAGCCGGAACACTTTCCAGTCGATGCGGTTGAGTTCTTCAAGTCTGGCCGCCGTGATGTCGGTGTTTTGCGTCGTGTCGAAGATCCGTCCTGCGATCAGGTACTTGCCTTCGGCGTCGGTGTAGAAGATCTGTCTGCGGACGATGATTTCATAAAGCCCGGCAACGGGCATCTTGCGCACACCTTCGGGGATCATCCCGGTCTTTTCGCGGATCTTCTGGCTTACTGCGTCCGTTTCGGCAGAGGCCAGGGCGTGCAGGCTGGATAGGGCGGTGATTGCGGCAACGGCGGCGCAAAGGGCGAGTTTTCTCATCTGTGAGTGGTCTTTCTCAAAACGCTTGAGTTCTGGTTGCATGAGCCGAGACTTTAACGCAAAACAGCCGGGAGCTGTTCGGCTCCCGGCTCGATTTCTGGCGTTGTGTTGCGCAATAGGCGAGTGGCTGCCTCTTGCCCGTGGCTCTCAGGACTTGTGCGCCATGTCCTTGAGAATGTCCTTGGCGCGCTTGATTGCGAAGTCCATGTCCGGAACGAGATTCGCACCGAGCGAGTCCACCAGCCCCATGCGGCGCAGCTGGCGCTTCGGGTGGCCTTCGGCGCCGGAGATGATCATTTCATGTCCGCGCCGCTTCAGAGCCCTGCGGTACACGTCAATGACATCCATCACGGAGTTGTCCAGGGAAAGCACGCCGGAAAAATCCAGAATGACGACCTTGGCAGCGTCCGGAGCCGTCAGGCGCTTGGGATCGCTCAGCTCGGAGAGCTTGGAGACGGATCCGAAGAAGAATGCACCGGTGAGCTTCCAGCTTTCCACCTCAGAGGGCACGTCAAAGGGCAGCGTCTGGCGGTCGACATGCGTGAGATGGTTCATGCGGGAGATGAAAAACAGGCAGCTTGTCACGAGGCCCACCTCGACCGCGACCGTGAGATCAAAGATCACGGTGAGCAGGAACGTGAGAACGAGCGTGGTCTTGTAGCTGATCGTCATCTTGCGCATGCGGCTGAATTCGCGCCAGTTGCCCATGTTCCATGCGACATTCATCAGAATGGCAGCGAGGGCGGCAAGCGGAATGTCGCTTGCCAGGGGGGCTGCGGCAAGGATGACGATGAGCAGCGTGACGGCGTGGACCAGGCCGGCGACAGGAGAGGCCGCGCCGCTCTTGATGTTGGTGACCGTGCGGGCGATGGTTCCAGTGGCAGGAATACCGCCGAAGAATGGCGTGATGAGGTTCGCGATGCCCTGGCCCATCAGTTCCTGGTTCGGATCATGGCGGTCGTCGGTCATGGCATCGGCAACGCGTGCGCAGAGCAGACTCTCGATCGAGCCGAGCAAAGCGAGCGTGATCATCGGGCCGATCAGCAGTTTGAAGTCAGACCAGGCAAAACTTGGGATTGCAAAATCGGGAAGCTTCTGCGGAATGCCGCCGAACTTGGTGCCGATCGTCTCAACGGGCAGTGAGAAGGTCGCGACGACCACCGTGGACAGAACCAGCACGATAACGGTCGCAGGAAAACGTCCGAGAATCTTCTTCCAAGTCGGATCGCGCATGGTGTAGTGGGCTGGCCAGAACTTGACGATGAGAAAACTCACAAGGGCGACGCCTACAGCGTAGGGGTTTGCGGTCTGAATGTTCTCGGCAAGCGTTTGAATCTGATGAAAGAAGTCGGCAGGCATCTTGGCAATCGTCAGACCGAGAAAATCCTTCACCTGACTCAGTCCAATCAGGATGGCGATGCCGTTGGTAAAGCCGATAACGATTGACACCGGGATGAAGCGGATGAAGCTGCCGAGCTTGAACAGCCCCATGATGAACAGCAGGACGCCCGAGCCGATTGTCGCCAGCAGCAGGTTCCCCAGCCCATACTGCGCGATGATGCCGTAGATGATGACGATGAAGGCGCCTGCCGGGCCGCCGATCTGCACGCGGCAGCCGCCGAACAGGCTGATCAGGAAGCCTGCAATGATGGCGGTGTAGATGCCCGCTTCTGGCGGAACGCCGGAGGCGATGCCGAAGGCCATTGCAAGCGGCAGCGCAACCATGCCGACCGTCAGGCCGGCGCTGACGTCGCGAGCAAGCATTCTGCCGTTGTAGTGGCGCAGCGAGTCAAAACTCACGGGATGGAAGGGAGCGAGCGGAAGGTGCCGCAGCGCATCCTTGCAAATTGAAAGTACGGACATGGAAGAAAAAGGGGCGGCGGAACGGGAATCAGGGCGTGCCTGGCTTGGACTGTTTCGTCGTCCCGAAAATGGTTATGGTTTGCGGGAACGAAAAAAGAGCGCGGATTTTATAGTAAAAAACGGGAAAGCGCTAGAGCACGAACGGCCGGAATGGCTTGTTTTGTCTTGAAAAAAAGCGGAGCGCCGCAGTGGGACACTCCGCATGAGGTCTGCCTGGCCGACCGCTTGTCAATGCGGATACAGGGCGCCGAGGATTCTCGGGCCGCTCGCGTTGGTGACTTCGGGCAGATTCCCGGTCTTCCGGTGCAGGAACGACCATGCGAGCCAGGCAAAGGCCATGCCCTCCACGTGAAGGGGATGAACACCGAGGGCCTGGGTGGAGCGCACGGGAATTGATTCGCCCGCCTCCTGGCTGATCATGCGGCACAGTGCGCCGTTCAGTGCGCCGCCGCCGCAAAGATAAATCTCTCTGGTCTGATGCGCGAAGCGCTTGACGGCGTCCACGATGGTTCTGGCCGTGAGTGCCATCAGGGTGGCCTGTACGTCTGCGGGATCTTCGTCGGCAAGCTTGCTCTTGAGCCACTCGAGATTGAAAAGTTCGCGGCCCGTGCTCTTCGGGGGGAGCTGGGCGAAATAGGGCTCGTCAAGGAGCCGTGTGAGAAGGGCTTCGTTCACTTCTCCGGTCGAGCCCCAGGCGCCGTTGGCATCGAAGTCCCGGCGCAGATTCTTCTTGCACCAGCCGTCGAGCAGAACATTGCCCGGACCGCAGTCAAAGCCGATGATCTTTCCGTAGCTCTTCTTGGGAGGCAGAAAGGTGATGTTGGAGATGCCGCCGATGTTGACGACGCAGCGGGCGATGTCGGAGGCAAAGACTTCGCGGTGGAACGCCGGAACGAGGGGGGCGCCCTGGCCGCCGGCAGCCATGTCGCGTGACCTGAAGTCGGCGATGATGTCCACGCCGGAGAGTTCGGCGATCAGGGCGGGGTTGCTGAGCTGCAGCGTCCAGCCCTTTTCCGGACGGTGACGGATGGTCTGGCCGTGGACGCCGGCCGCAGCGACCGCTGAACGCGGAATGTCTGCTTCATTGAGAAGTTCGTGAATGGCGCGGGCGTAGGTTTTTGAGAGTTCCTGGGCCGCATCCTGCATGGTTTCGATTTCGTTGTCGCCGGGGCTGCACAGAGCTAGAAGCGTCTTTCGGAAATCCCTGTCGAACTCTAGGTGGGAGTGTCCGACAAGCTTGGGGATGTCGGCGGAGAAGTCAACGGCGACGGCGTCCACGCCGTCCAGGCTGGTACCCGACATGAGGCCGAGAGCGATGGTCTTGATCATCTTAAAACTCCAAGATCGAAAAGCGAAGCCATTCGCTGGCGGCCGAAAAGCCCCGGAGCGAAGCGGTTGCTATTGTAGAGATTTGTCAGCGCTAAGTGCACGAAGAACGAGAGGCTGCGGATTTCAGACTCAAGTGTCACCAGCCGATTTACCTCGGCCTTATAGTGCCTCACCGAGACGGGCGACGCTGCGCCCGTTTGCCCAAACAGACATCAGGGACAAGAACTCTCTTGAAGGCGGTTCTGCGGACAGGGGGCGTCGACAGAACTGCCGTTAGTTCGCCTTGTTTTTGGATTCCGGCGCACCAGTATCCGTCTGTGCTGTGTGCACCGAGGAACTCTTGGTCGGCAGCTCAAACCGTTTCTCAAGCTGGCTGATGGCCACCTTCAGATCCCCCTTCCTGTGCGAGGGCAGGTTTCTCACGGTCGGCAACTGCGCGGTCATCGGATTGATCTGTTGCTTGTGAAGCCGCAGTTCATAGTGCAGATGAGGCCCCGTGGCCAGCCCCGTCATGCCGACGCGACCGATTTGCTGGGAAATTTCGACTCGAGCGCCAGGCCGAACATCCTTGGAAATTTCCGACAGATGGGCGTAGACGGTTTCGTAGCCATTGCCGTGGTCAATGAGAATGTGTTTACCATAACCGGTGCCCCAGCCGGCACGGCGCACGACGCCGTCAGAAGCAGCGCGGACGATGGCCCCCCTGGGGGCGCTGAAGTCAGTGCCCAAATGTGGTCTGACGACACCGGTGATGGGATGCTTTCTCATGCGGTTGAATCCGCTGGAGATAACGCGGACATCCAACGGAACCCGCACGAACGAACGCCGCACATTCTTGCCGTTCTCGTCGTAATACCCGCCGTCGGTCGATCCGTCATCGAACCAGTAGTAGGCGAGAGTTCTCTGCCCGCGTCGCATTATGACGGCAAGCGGTCTTCCATAGCCGATGACATGGCCGTCGGCCTGCTTCTTCTCGAAGATGATCCAGAACTGATCGCCGCGGCCCAGCGACATCAGCGGGTCTCGGTCTTGGTCAAAGATGCCGTGCACCTGACGAATCAGCGGAGCAGGCAGTTCAGCCTTCGACAGGCTCCTGTCAACAGAGCCGACCACTCTTCCGCTGATCATGTCTGCATGCATGCGGAAACTGATTTTCTGAGAGGAGATTGTCAGATTTCCGTTGGGCACAGTCCGGGACAGGGTGATCCTGGTTCCGGTCATGTCCTTGTGTTCCTGATACAGACTCAGGGTCTTGATGTCGCCCGAGGGAAAGACCCTTGCGGTCACAAGCTGACCGGAGGTTGCATTGCGCAGAGCGGCGGTCACCTTGTCCGGCCGGTGTTTGTTGACGACTTCGAGCGCCATGGGGTCGGTAATGCCGAGCCGGGACAGAAGCCGTGAGAACGGTTCGTTTCTGACTGTCCTGGCAATGCGGCTCACGGATGAGGATGCGGCGGCGATCTGTTCAATCTGCGCGGAGACATCGGGCGTGGAGAAAATTGTCACGCTCTCGAAGCTGATCGCCGTCTCGAGCGAGGGCGACGGGCGGGAGAAATACGCAGCCGCGACCGCAATTGCGGGCATGATGAAGATGGCTGCTGCCAAGGCCGAGGGGCGCGACAAATTCCGCCAGCGCGGGTCGCTGGCGGCTTTTGCAGCAGCGTAATCAATGGCCTGTTGGCCAAACTGCCGCAATTGTCTGCCGAAAAAAGACTGGCAGGTCATTGGCTGAGTAGTCTCCGAGGATGTGTCTAGTGTTGCAATTATAGGGAGAAAAGTGGTTCTGAAGGACTGATTTGACAGGGCTTGCGCAACAAAGACGCCTGTTTCGCGGGCCGCTTCAGGTAAAATCGCCGGACGCAAGAGGTCGGAGGACCTCTTTTTGCATTAGAAGAATCGAATCGATAGGAGTGCATCAACCGATGTCCGAGCAAATTCAACCGCAGGAAAAGAAGTACGAAGTGACGCAGGAAATCAAGGAGGCGATGGCCACGATCCGGCGGGGCACCGATACGTTGCTCATTGAAAGCGAACTCGAGCAGAAACTCGCAAGAGCCAGAGCTACCGGAGAGCCCCTGCGCTGCAAACTAGGACTCGATCCCACTGCGCCGGACATCCATATTGGTCATACCGTGGTCCTCAACAAGCTGCGTCAGCTGCAGGATCTCGGGCACACGGTGATCTTTCTGATCGGTGACTTCACCGCCGCCATTGGTGATCCCTCCGGCCGCAATGTCACCCGTCCGCCGCTCTCGCCCGAGCAGATTAAGGTCAATGCCGAAACTTATCTTGCCCAGGCCGGCCTCGTGCTTGACATCAACAAGGCCGAAGTTCGCTACAACTCCGAGTGGTGCAACCAGCTCGGCGCAACAGGGCTTATTCAACTGTGCTCGCGTTATACGCTGGCTCGTCTTCTGGAGCGTGACGATTTTGCCAAGCGCTATGCCCAGCAGCTTCCCATCGCCATGCACGAACTGATCTATCCGCTCATGCAGGGTTACGATTCTGTGGCCTTGAGGAGCGACCTTGAGCTCGGCGGCTCCGATCAGCGCTTTAATCTCATCGTCGGCCGCGAGCTTCAGCGCCAGTACAACCAGGAGGCCCAGTGCATTCTCACGATGCCGCTTCTGGTTGGCTTGGATGGCGTCAACAAGATGAGCAAGAGCAAGCACAACTACATCGGCATCACGGACTCTCCCGATGACATGTTCGGCAAGGTTATGAGCATTTCCGACAGCCTGATGTGGAACTGGTATGACCTGGTGTCCCTGAAGAGCAACGCCGAGATCGCAACGCTTAAGAGCGAGTGTGAGAACGGGCGCAATCCGCGCGACGCGAAGGTCATGCTTGCCAAGGAGATCATTGAGCGATTCCACGACAAGGCAAGTGCTGAAGCCGCCGAGGCTGAATTCAACAAGCGCTTCCAGCAGGGCGCCGTGCCGAATGACATCCAGACCGTCACCGTGCAGGCTGTCGATGGGAAGATCGGCATTGCCAAGATGATCAAGGAGGCCGGACTAGCCCCCAGCACGACCGAAGCGAACCGCAACATCAATCAGGGCGGTGTTCGCGTCGAGGGCGAGCGCGTTACGGATCGCGGCCTTGCGTTCGGCCCGGGCACGTACACTGTGCAGGTTGGCAAGCGCAAGTGGGCCCGCGTCGTTGTGAAGTGATTCCCATGATTGCCGTTACTCAGCGGGTCTCCCGGGCATGCGTCCGGGTCAATGAAGAGACAGTCGGCAGGATCGATAGGGGCGTTCTTGTGCTTGTCTGTGCGCAAAAGGGCGATACCCCGGAACAGGCGCGCAAACTCGCCCAAAAGATCATCAAGTGCCGCATGTTCACCGATGAGGCCGGCAAGATGAACCTGTCCGTGAGGGACATTCATGGGGCCATTCTTGCCGTCTCGCAGTTCACGCTTGCTGCTGATACAGCCGCAGGCAACCGGCCGAGTTTCAGCGGCGCTGCCCCGAGTGAAGAGGGCAGGGCTCTTTACGAAGAGTTCGTCGCTGAGGTGAAACGACAGGAGATGCCTGTTCAGACGGGGATCTTTGGCGCGCACATGGAAGTTGATCTCATCAATGACGGCCCCGTGACGCTGCTCTTTTCGCTCTGATTTTTTCCGCCGTAACAAAAAACTCCGCCGTCCAGAACCAACCGGATAGCGGAGTTTTTCATGCCCTGCCAGGGGGAGATGCTCCCCCTGGGGCAGTCCTTAGTCTTCCTCGTCCTTGCGCTGGAACTTGCTCGCCAGTTCGGCCTGCTTGTGGGCAGGCACCGGCTGGTAGCTTGACAGATCCATCGAGAAGGAGCCTGCGCCCTGCGTCATGGCGGTCAGACGAGAGGCGAAGTCATCGAGTTCGGAGAGCGGGGCCGTTGCCGTGATCTCAATGATGCCGCCGGCAAGGTTTTCCGTGCCGATCACTTGTCCGCGGCGGGAGGCCAGCTCACCGGTGATGTCGCCCATGGCGGCATCGGGAGCCGAGATCTCGAGCTGAACAATGGGTTCAAGCACGGTGGGCTTGGCATTGGGAAGCGCATCAAGCAGAGCCTTGCGGCCGGCTGCGACGAAGGCAACTTCCTTGCTGTCCACGGGATGGGACTTGCCGTCGTAGACGATTACGCGGATGTCTTCGATCGGATAGCCCGCGACATAGCCCGAGGCGAGCACTTCGCGAACGCCCTTTTCCACTGCGGGAATGAGGTTGTAGGGAATGGCGCCGCCCTTGACCTGGTCAACAAACTCAAAGCCCGCGCCGCGAGGCAGCGGTTCAACCTTGAGGTAGACCTCGCCGAACTGGCCGGCACCGCCGGTCTGCTTCTTGTGGCGGGCATGGCCTTCGGCATTCGCCGAGATCGTCTCGCGATACGGTACGGACGGAATCGCCGTGGTCACTTCAAGCTTGAACTGATCCTTCATGCGCTGCAGCACGGTTCGCAGATGCATTTCGGTCAGGCCGCGCAGAACGGTTTCGTTCAGCACGACGTCGTGATCCATGGCAAGCGTCGGATCTTCTGCAAGCATCTTGCTCACCACGTCGCTCATGCGGCCCTCGTCTCCGCGACGGGCCGGTGCGATGGCAAGACCGTACATGGGCTTGGGGAACGACAGATGCGACATGTGCAGATCCGCATCATCGGGATCGGAGTGCAGCACGCATCCGTACGTGAGTTCGTCAATCTTGTTGAGTGCGCCGATGTCGCCCGAATGCAGTTCATCAACTTCAACCGTGTCCTTACCCTGGAGGATCAGCGGGCGGACAACTTTGATCGGCTTTTTGCTGTCGTTGACATACAGAATCGTACCCGGCTTGATCTGGCCCTGATGGACGCGGAAAACGCCGATCTTGCCGACGAACGGGTCGGAAACGACCTTGAAGACGTGAGCCAGAACGGGCAGATTGTTGTCGGGAGACGTGACATGCAGTTCGTGGTCGGGATTCTTGAACAGAGAAACGTTTGCTTCGACCGGGGAGGGCAGGTGGCGGATGATGACCTTCATGCAGTCGCGGATGCCGATCAGTTTCTTGGCACTCGTGAAGCACACGGGGATGATGTGGTGCTCACGCAGGGCCTTGGTAATCGGAGCGTGCAGCGTGGATGGATCAGCGTCGCCTTCCTCAAGGTACTTCTCCATGGTTTCGTCGTCGACTTCAACGACGCGTTCGATGAAGGCGCGGTGCACTTCGGAAACGCTCATGAAATCGGCTTCGCCCTCGTCCCTGTCAAAGCAGTCGATGACGCGGGTGTGGCCCTTCGCGGGCAGGTTGATCGGCAGCACGCCGTCGCCGAAGGCTTCACGCAGCTCTTCAAGAATCTGTTCGCAGTTGACGTCCGGAGCATCGATCTTGTTGACGATGATCATCTGGCAGAGGTTGCGCTCCTTGGACCACTGCATCATGCGGCGGGTCATGAGTTCGATGCCCTTGGTTGCATCGACGACGATCGCCACGGATTTGACGGCGTCAAGAGCCGACAGAGACTGGCCGACATAGTCGGGATACCCCGGGGTGTCGATCACGTGGATGCGCACGGGGGTGAGGTCGGGCATGGCGGTGTCGATGTGGGCAACAGCCATGCGAAGAGAGTGACCAACCTGTTTTTCCTGGGGATCGTTGTCACAGACAGTGTTGCCCTTTTCAACGGAACCGAGTTCGGCAAGAGCTCCGGAGCGAACCAGCATTGCCTCGACCAAAGAGGTCTTGCCGCAGCCTCCGTGGCCGACCAACGCTACAGTACGAATGTTTTCGGTTGCGTAATTGGACATAGTTCATCTCCCATTTGGAAAAAACATACGGCCCATTTTGCACTGAATGCAGGGAAAATGGAAATTAAAGTCAGCCGGGATGCACCAGCTGGGGGAAAGTGACGGAAAAACAGCCCTGCCCGTGGCACAATGAGCCGAGTGGCCGGAGCTGTCCGGCCTGAGGAGATGCAGTTCGATGACGATGCCAGCACGCACTTATTTCAGCGCCCCGATAAGCGCTGCGGAGAAAAGGGAATTCGAGCCTTTTCTCAATCATCTCGTTGACACGGCCTTTTCCGTGATCATGCCCAAGTTCCTTTCGCCCATCGATATCGAGGACAAGGACAACGGGACTCCGGTGACGGCAGCCGACAAAAACGCTGAGCAGAGAATGCGCGAGCTCATTGAGACCCACTATCCGGAGCACGGAATCTTCGGAGAGGAGTTCGGCGTGAAGAGGCCTCGCGGGAACGGGACGGTGCGCTACCGTTGGATCCTCGATCCGATTGACGGAACGAGGAGTTTTATCACGCACTCTTTTTTGTTCGGAACCCTGATTGCCCTGGAGCGGGACGACGGCGCAGGCTTCAGGCCCGTGCTCTCGGCGATTGCTCATGCGGCGGCCAATGTCCGCGCTATCGGCAGCCGTGACGGAACGGTCCTGAGGCTTGAGAATCGTTGGAGCAGCTTCAGCCGCCCGGCAAGGGTGCGCGAGTGCCCCGGGCTGTCAGAGGCCACGCTACTCACGACCAGTCACTGGACAAGCGCCGAGCAAAAGGGCGGCGCCGAAATGCAAAAGCTCATTGATGCCGTCAAGCTCTACCGCACGATGGGGGACTGTTTCGGGTACTTTGCCGTCGCCACGGGCGGCGCGGACATCATGGTTGATCCGGATCTGAGCTACTGGGATGTGGCGGCGCTTTTGCCCGTGGTCGAGGGTGCGGGCGGCGTTCTGACTTCAAAGTCAGGCGGCAATCCTCTCAAGGAGCTGAGCGCCGTGTGCACGGCCGGGGCGATTCACTCCGAAGTGCTGGAATTGCTTCGGAGTTAATTGAAAGCGGGCAGTCGCACGGTCATGCGCAGGCCGTGCGGTTCAACGTTCTGGGCGCTGATTGTGCCGCCATGTCGCTCGACGGCCCTCTTGGCGATTGCCAGTCCGAGGCCGAATCCCGATCCGGTTGCCTGATCCGAGCCGCGCACGAACGGCTGGAACATGTTCTCGATTTCCTCAGGCGCCATGCCTGGCCCCTGGTCGGTGACGGTGATCTGCAGCGTCTTGCCGGCCCGGATGGCCGAGATGGAGACGGTTCCCCCGGGCGGGGTGAACCGGAGCGCGTTGCGCACGATGTTTTCAATGGCTCTTCCGAGTTGATCGACATTGGCGTTTACCGTGCATTCCGGGATGGGGTCGAGCGAGAGGGTGATTCCCTTGGCCTCGCCCTCGAACTGCGCATTTTCCGTGATGGCTTCCAGAAGCGGCGCGAGCGCAGTGGGTTCGAGCTTCATCGGGGCGTTGTCGTCGAGCCTGGCATAGGTGAGCAGTTCCTCAACCAGAGCGTCCAGCGTAGTCACCTCGCGCTCGATCCGCTTCATGAGCTCCCCCTGGCGCTCGGGGTTCTTCTCGGCAAGAGCCAGAGCGACCGCGACTCTTGCGAGCGGGCTTCTCAGCTCATGGCTGACGTCGTGAAAAAGCCGTTTTTGCCGTGCGATCAGCCGGTTGATCTGCTCGGCCATGTGGTCGTACCCTTCTGCGAGCTGGCCGATTTCATCGTGCCTGTGGCCCACTTCCGAAGCGATGCGCACGTTGAGGTCTCCCTGCGATGCCTTTCGCATCGCCCATTCAAGCTTTTTGATGGGGCGCGAGAAATACCAGGCGAGCATGCTGGCGACCAGTGTGGTTGCAAGAACGATGATCAGCGTCCGGATCCAGAGCGGAGCTCGCCAGAAATCGAAGAACAGGTTCCTGGGCGGACGGTCTGTTCTGACCGCAAGGAACGTGAGCGGGCCGCTTGAACTGTCCACCGTGACGACGGCTCCCTGAAAAGCCCCGCTCGTCAGATCCTGCAGCGCAGTGTCGGGAAGCTTGCGGTTTGTGATCTCCTCGCCGGCGGCGTTCAGCACGAAGACTTCAGGCCTCTGATTGACCTGACGATCGAGCAGGAAGCGCTTCAACGACTCTTCACCATGCCAGCGGGCAAGATTTGTCGAGAGCCTCAGGACGCGCATTGCCCGGTGGCTTGCGTCAATGTGGCCGAAGTTGCGGGGGAACTGCTGATAGTTTTCGCCAATCACCCACACGCTGGCGCCGATGATGAACAGGACGAGCCAGATGCCGACAAAAAGTTCGATGAAAAGGCCCCCGGGGTAGTGTCGCCGACTGGTCATGATCGGCCAATCCTAGGCGTCCCGGGCCTGAATGATCAGCTGGTAGCCGATGCCTCGAACACTTTCGATGCCGATGGCGTCTCCGCAGGCTTCGGCAAGCTTGTGCCGAATGGCGCTGACATGTACGTCGATCGAGCGGTCATACCGTCCCATGGGGCGCCCAAGAACCCTCGGGTAGATGTCGCTTTTGGCCACCGGCTGCCCAGCCTGCCGTGCAAGCACTTCAAGAAGAGAGAACTCGGTTCCCGTAAAGGACGTCTCTTTGTCATTGATGTAGATGCGGCGCCGAGCGGTATCAATTTTGAGCGGGCCGGCAACAACGACGCTTTGGGTTTGCGCCGAGTTCTGGCTGCGGCGCAGGATTGCACGCATCCTTGCGACGAGTTCGCGCGGAGGGCAGGGCTTGGGAACGTAGTCATCGGCTCCAAGTTCTAGTCCTAGGATTCGGTCAACGGGATCGCCGCGCGCGGTGAGCATCAGCACCGGCGTCTGGCTGCGCTCGCGGATCTTCTGAAGCACTTCGGTGCCGCTCATTCCGGGCATCATGACATCGAGTACGACCAGATCGAAGTCTTCCTTGGAAAGAGCCGACAGGCCATCAAGGCCATTGTGCGCTGGCGTGACGGAAAAGCCTTCGAGGGTGAGATAGTCCGTGAGTAGCGTCACCAGTTCGGCGTCATCGTCAATGATGAGAATTTTTGAAGGCCGGGAGAACATGGTCATCTTTCCAGTCGTTAGAGGTGAAGAATCATTGCTCAATCATGACACAGACGTAGCAAAAAGGCGGAGCAAGAAGCCTTTTGCGTGCAGTTCTTTGCGTTTCTTTACATACGTTGAGGGTGACAAACTGAGCCGAATCTTAATTTGACTAAGGTCAAAGTGCGCGAGTATCTCGGACGAAAAAATCCCTTCCAGGCAAGGGCCCGGAGGCCCTGCTAACCACACTAACTGGAGGATGAGAAAATGACAGTTTCTACGACTCGTCGCAACTTTTTGAAGACAGCAGCGGTTTCAAGCGCTGCCCTTGGCGGCATGGGTCTGATGGCCGGGGCGCAGGCTGCGCCGCTTGCTCTTCCCAAGAAGTGGGATATGACGGCCGACCTCGTGGTCGGCGGTTCCGGAATTGCCGGCATGAGCGCGGCAGTCACGGCAATCGATCTCGGAGCCAAGGTCGTCGTTCTGGAAAAGAACAAGAACTACGGCGGCGCAGCCCGCATTAATGGCGGCATCATCGCCCTGCGTGATGATTCTCCTGAGGATCTGTACAAGCTCCTCACCAACCCCAAGAGCAACGAATACCGCAAGAACGATCCTGCGCTCGTCAGAAAGTATTCCAAGATGCGCTTCCCGACTCGCAAGTGGCTCGAGGATCACGGCGTGAAGTTCCTGAACACCTCCACCAAGGCCGGCCAGTACGACTCCCAGCACCATGAGGCATATCTGCACATCTATTCCGAAGGCATGGATCCGGAGATCGGCGCCATTCATCCGCAGCGCACCGGCGGTTACCGTACGGGCCGCGGCATCATGATGCCCTTCAAGGATTACTTCGAGGGCAAGGGCGGCAAGATTTTGCTTGAGCATAAACTCACCGATGTGTACCGCAATGCCAAGGGCCGCGTGATCGGTGCCCGCGTTCAGACGCCCAAGGGTGTGATCAATATCCGCGCCAGGAAGGGAGTTGTGCTTGCAGGCGGCAGCTGGAAGGCAAACAAGGAGTTCGCGCGAAAGGCTGATTACTGATCTTCTTCGGGCGGGATTGTCGAATGGAGCCATCGCCGAACGGCTTGGCCTGAGTCCTCGGTCCGTGCAGGGGCACCGCAACAAGGTCTATCAGAAGCTGCGCGTGCATAACGCCGCAGATTTTGCGAGCCGAATGAGCGTTCTGTAGACAGCACAAAGGCAGCGATTCGTTTCGAACGCTGCCTTTGTTGCGAAGATTCACGGCAGGCTCTGGGGCTGCCGAAACATCTTTTTTTAGAACGGGATGTCTTCGTCCGTCACGCCGCTCGAAGCAGGACTTTGCTGGGGCTGCTGCTGGTAGGCGCTCTGCTGGGGACGAGGCTGCTGCTGGCGGGGCATGTCGTCACCGATGTCAGAGGCTGCCGTCTGACGGGGCTGATAGGGCTGCTGATACTGCTGACGGGGAGCGCGGCGGGGAGATTCGAATCCGTCACCACCCTGGCTGCCGCCCTGGCCGCCGTTCTGCGAGCGGCTGCCCAGAAGCTGCAGGGTCTCACAGATGATTTCGGTCTGATAGCGCTCGATGCCTTCCTTGTCGGTGTATTTGCGGGTGCGAAGACGTCCCTCGATGTACACCGGATTGCCCTTTCGCAGGTACATCTGGGCAACCTCGGCCTGGCGGCCGAAGAAGACGACGCGATGCCATTCGGTTTCTTCCTGCAGTTCGCCTTGGCTGTCCTTGTAGCGGCGGCTTGTAGCGATCACGATGTGGCAGATGGCAGTGTTGTTGTCAGCTGTGTAACGGGTTTCAGGATCTCTGCCCAGGTTGCCGATGAGAATAACCTTGTTGATTGATGCCATGATAAGTCTCTTCAATACCAAAAAATAATTAATTTGCTAGATCGATTTCTTCACCGTTCTGGCGCTTTTTCGGAGGCTGCATGCCGACAGCAAGCGCCAGCCATAAAAGCATGACCGCGACGCTGAAGGCGTAAACCCCGTATGAGCCGAATCGGCTGGATAACCATCCGCCAATTGCGCCTCCAGCAAACAGCCCGATGGATTGGGTCGTGTTGTAGACGCCAAGTGCCAGCCCCTTATCGGTTGGCGGTGCCATTTTGGTCACCAGCGATGGCAAGCTAGCCTCTAGGATATTGAATCCAATGAAGAAAGCCAGCAACAGGACGCTGATGCAGAGAATCGAGCCGCCTGCACAGGCAAACCCGGCAAAGACCAGCGCCACCAGAGCGATTGATGACAAAAACAGCAGTTTTGTTTGACCGCTTCGCTCGGCCCGGATGATGAGCGGCATCATGAAGGCAAAGCTGAGCAGAACAGCGGGCAAGTATATATGCCAATGGCTACGAAGGGGAAGACCGAGAGCAACAAGTCGAATCGGGATGACGACAAAAAGGGCCATCAGTACAAGGTGCAGGATGAAAATGCCGGCATTGAGCCGCAGCAGCTGTGCGTCAAAGACAACTTTCTGCCAGGGTTGATGCGTGCCGCCGGAGGCGATTTTCTGGCTCGCCGGCTGCGGCACGATCCAAAGCATCACGAAAATGGCCAAGGTCGAGAGAATGGCGGTGAGCCAGAACAGGCCGGGCACCCCGATGGATTGAGACAGCAAGGGAGAGGCGATGAGCGAGAAGGCGAATGTGAGCCCGATCGAGGAGCCGACGAGCGCCATCGCCCGTGTGATGACGCGGTCGCGGACGCTGTCCGCAAGCATGGCGGTCACGGCAGCCGATATGGCTCCGGCTCCCTGAATCGCCCGTCCGATCATGACGCCGGCAATCGTGTCAGCGATTGCCGCTAGGGCACTGCCGAGCGCGAAGATGACAAGGCCGAAGATGATGACTGGCTTTCTGCCGATCCGGTCGCTCGCGATCCCGAACGGCACCTGCAAGATGCCCTGCGTGAGACCGTAGATTCCGAGCGTCAGTCCCACCAGCAGATGGTTTTCGCCGCCGGCAAGCCCGCGTGCATAGACGGCAAAGACGGGCAGGATCAGAAAAAGTCCGAGCATGCGCAGCGCAAAAATGCCTGCAAGCGAAATGGCTGAGCGGCGCTCAAGCGGGAGCATGTTCGGTGAGTCATCAGGCGAAGACATTCTTTGCGGCGGGGATCGGGAGTTCCGAAAGGACGGAGTCTGCAGAAAAAAGAGGTACGTTTCGACGGCCGTTAGGATATATTAATAGATTGCAGTTTTTCTTAAGATTTCATCAAAAATCCACCCATGGCGATTGAGAAAATCAAAATTCGAGGGGCGCGAACGCACAATCTGAAGAACGTGAGCGTGGACATACCCCGCAATCAGTTCGTTGTCGTGACCGGCGTGTCGGGATCCGGGAAAAGTTCTCTGGCATTTGACACGCTTTATGCCGAGGGACAGCGCCGCTATGCCGAATCGGTCTCCTCCTATGCCAGACGCTTCATGGATGTTCTTGACAGACCAGATGTCGATTCCATCGAAGGGCTTTCCCCCTCCATTGCCATCAGTCAGCACACGTCCACGCCGACGACCCGATCTACCGTGGCAACGGTAACGGAGATCGCCGACTACCTGAGAGTGCTGTTTGCAAAGGTGGGTGTCCCCTACTGCCCGGACCACGACGTGCCTTTGAAAAAAAGCGGGATTCACGACATGGTGGATGCAGCGCTCTCGCTTGGGGCTGGCGCGCGGGTCATGATCCTTTCGCCGGTTGTGCGCTCGGCCGTAGCCGATCCGGATACGGTAGCCGGGGAGATGGCGCGCCGGGGCTTTTTAAGGCTGCGCGTGGACGGCGAGGTGTGCACGGTGGATGCGCTTC
The DNA here is from genome assembly GCA_003488465.1 of Sutterella sp. GTDB lineage: Bacteria > Pseudomonadota > Gammaproteobacteria > Burkholderiales > Burkholderiaceae_F > Duodenibacillus. The sequence goes on from DNLN01000062.1 coordinate 16,875, forward strand.
CCGTGACTGATCGCGGGGCCGTTCACTCGATTGAGGTCGTCGTTGATCGGCTGAAGATCACTCCCGAGGCGAAAACGCGGCTGGCCGACAGTTTTGAAACGGCGGCCAAGCTCTCGGGCGGGCGCACAATGCTCCTTAACTTGTCCGACGGCAGCATCCAGGCCTTCAATCTCCACTATGGCTGCCCGCAGTGCGACTACACGATTGAGGATCTGACGCCGGCGATGTTCTCGTTCAACAACCCCCTGGGCGCCTGTCCGTATTGCGAAGGAACAGGAATCATCGAGCAGTTTGATCCGGATATCGTGGTGAAGGATGCGGCGCTCTCGATTGCCGAGGGAGCGGTCTGCGGGTATTCCAGACGCAACAGCGCAAGGTTTGCCGAACTGCGGGATCTGCTTGCCCGGGCCGGTCTGTCCGTTGAGACGCCATGGAAGGATCTGCCCGAATGGGCGAGAGTTTTAGTTCTGGATGGCGATCAGAAGGCTGCAGCCAAGGGGGCTCCCCGGGGGCTCCATTACAAGGGCGTGATTGCCGAGCTTGACCTCACCTGGGCCAGGGCCCGAAGCGAGAGCGCCAAGATCGGCATGCGGGCGATGCGCCGCTCCTGCACCTGCAGACACTGCGGCGGCGAGCGCTACCGAAGGGAAGTCGCGAGCGTCTATCTCGGGGAGGGTGCGTCCCGGGTCAACATCATCGGACTGATGAACATGACGCTGCGGCAGGCTGCCGGGCAACTAGAGTCTCTGGTTCTCTCTGAGCAGTCCCGACAGATCGCAGAAGGGCCCATGGATGCCATCCGCAAGAGGATCGGCTTTCTTTGCGACGTCGGTCTAGGGTATCTCACACTCTCTCGGCAGGCAAGGACGCTCTCCGGAGGCGAAGCGCAGAGAATCCGTCTTGCTGGACAGATCGGCTCGGCGCTTACGGGCGTGCTGTACGTCCTTGACGAGCCCACGATCGGTCTGCATCAGGCTGATTGCGCAAGGCTCATTGCCACGCTCAAGGAGCTTGTCGACAACGGCAATACCGTGGTTGCGGTCGAGCACGACGAAGAGGTGATCCGTGCGGCCGATTTTGTGGTGGACATGGGACCCGGAGCAGGGGAGCTTGGCGGAGAACTTGTCTCCTGCGGCACTCCGCAGCAGGTGATGGACGATCCCCGATCCGAGACAGGCGCCTATCTGGCCGGTCGCAAGGCGGTGACCGCCGATCGCGGAGTGCTGGAAAATCCGCTGGCCAGAACTCTGAGGATCGTTGGAGCAACGGGCCACAACCTGAAGGGCGTCACATGCGATTTCCCCGTGGGGGCGATTTCCGTGGTGACCGGGGTGTC
>DNLN01000060.1 GCA_003488465.1 Sutterella sp.
GGCCGTCGTTGGCGATTCCCGGCACCTCGTCAAAGACGAGCCCCGGGGCGATGACCTCGGGGTCGCCGAGCTTGTCGACATCCACGAGAAACACCGACTCGGGATCGAACTCGCCGAACGCATCCTCGGGATTGAGCGTCACGCTCACCTGCTCGCCCACGCTCTTGCCCTCCAGGGCCTTTTCAATGAGCGGGAAGATGTCATCATGACCGTGCAGATAGGAGTAGCCGCCCTCGGGCGTCTTCTCGAGCAGATGGTTCTGCATGTCGTACATCGTGACGTCGATCGTCACGACCATGCCCTTCTTAACTGTTTTTGCCATAGCCAATTCTCTTGATTGCAGAATCGTATTCCACCTGGCTGATCGCCCCCGAGCGCAGCAGCTCGGCGAGCTGCTCGGCCTTTGCCTTCTGCACGAACGGATCGGCGACGCCATAGGGGTTGGGACCCCAGCGGTTTTCGCCCGGTGCGCTCGCAATGAATCCGAGGATGAGGTTGGCGATCCAGCCGATCACCGGGATGAGAAAGAGAAGCACCCACCAGCCGGACCTTGAAATGTCATGAAGGCGGCGGATCGTGACGAGCAGCACCAGAACCTGCACAAAGATTCCGATCCAGTAGATCACGCTGTTGGATGCGTTCCACAGGCTCTCGGTGATCGTCACATTGAGCAGCGCCTCGAAAACAGCGCTCATCAGCCAGCCGATCAGCGCATAGACAAGGAGCGCGCACCAGTAGTTGCGCCGGCTCGTGCGGCCGCTGATCGAGAAACGAAAGACATCGGAAAACATAGCCTTCACCTAAAAACTGCCCGCCTGATTTGCTGACCAGACGGGCGGCTTCCCTGTTGTTTCAGCGGGTGAAAACGCCCGCCTTCGTGCGCTAGCGAAGCTGCTCGCCCAGCAGCGTCAGGATCTTGGTCGCAACACCCGTCGTGTCAGCCTTGCCGTCTTCGCCGGCCACCGTGATGCGGGAATTGTCGCCCTCGGGCACGAGACGAACCTGATACTTGACCGGCTCGATGGCCTCGCCCTTGGAGAACATGCGCGTGAAGAACCCCTGCTTGCCCTTTTCCAGAGTCTCGTACTCGGGATCGAGGTACTTGATCATGAACAGGCCCTGGCTGCGGTCGCGGTCGTAGACGTCAAAGCCGCCGCGGTCAAGCGCAACGCCGACACGACGCCATGCGCGGTCGAACGGATCCTTCACGATGACAGCCTCTGCCGTGCCGTTCTCACGCTTGATGATTTCGCTCGTGGGCTCGTACTTGACGGCTGCGATCTCCTCGACAGCCTTCTGCTCGGCCGGCTTGGCATCGGGATTGAACTCGTAGTCAAGCTTCTGCGCAAGACGCGTGAGCATCTCGGCCTCGAGCTGGGGGTCGGAAGCGCCGGGCTGCCACATTGTGGATTCCTGCTGACTGCCGGTCAGCACTTCGACCATCGAGCGGTGCGTGATGTAGATGTTGCACGTGCCGTCGCTGTTGCGCTCCATACGAGCGCGGTACTGATCGCGCTCGCCCGTGTCGTAGACGGTGTCGAGAATCTTGCCGAGCGTCTGGCGGATGATGTCCTTCGGCAGATTGGCCTTGTTCTCGGCCCATTCGGTCTGAATCACGCCGCTCGTCGCATCCTGATGCTTGACGGCAAGGCCAACGGAGGGCCAGAAGTCCTGAAGAACGGGCCAGACCTTCTCGGCGGGGGCATTCACATGCACCCAGCGGGTCTGACCGTCACGCTCGACCGTTGCAAACTTCGTCTCGGGCAGAACGCTCTTGGGAGCCGTTCCGTTCTTTTCGGCCTGGGCCTGCATCTTGGCGGCCTCGGCGTTGGCGCTCACGATCTGCGGACGCGTGGGAACCGTGTAGCGGTCGGTGCGCGGAATGGCGCTCAGATCGGGCGGAATCTCGAGCGGAGCGCGGGACGTGCTCGACTCGTACTGAACAGGGTCGTTTGAGAAGTTGATGCCCAACTGCTGGCAGCCCGTCAAAGAGGCCAGAGCCAGAGCGGCGGCCGAGAGCTGCAGTGCTTGTTTAACCATAAAAAAGCTGTCCCTAACTGAACAATCCGTATGAAATGGCAGCCGCGCGTATGCGGCAATACCATCAAATCGCGCTAGTTTAGCAAAAACCCCCGCCGGTATTTCCCGGGCGGAGTCGAAATGCGAGTCTTGAGCCGCCTGCGCTCGAGGCTAGCCAAAACACCGAGACGCCGTCTGCGCGCGGGGTGTATCCTTAGACGCTTGTGAACGTCTGATTTTCGTTGGCTGCGTCTATGAATGTTTTCGTCGTAATCGCCCTGGCCATGACGCTCGTGATCGTCATGCTGCGCAGGAAGATCCCCCTCGGTCCGTCCATCCTTGCCGGCGGCCTGCTGATCTGGCTGTGCACGCGCCCGACCGAACCGATCCTCATCTGGAATGCGTTCACGAAGATGGCCAGCGCGCCGCGCACGTACGACCTCGTGGGCGCACTCTACTTCGTCGTCTGCCTGGAGATCGAGCTCAGAAAGAGCGGCTGCCTCAAGGGCATGGTCGACTATCTGCTGCATGTCATTCCGTCCAAGAAGGTCGCCCTTGCAGTCATGCCGGCCTTCCTCGGACTGCTGCCGTCGATCGGCGGCGCACGCTTTTCCGCTCCCATCGTTGAAAGCATCTCAAGGGGCGAGAACATCGACAACGACCGTCTGGGCGCGATCAACTTCTGGTTCCGCCACATCTTTGAATTCGCCTCCCCCATCATCCCGGGCATGATCCTTGCCTGCGCGATCACCGGCGTAGGGATCGGAGACCTGCTCGTGCACCTGTCCTGGGCCTCGGCCGTGGCGTTCATCTGCGGCTGGCTCGTGCTGCTCACCCCGATCAAGCTCAATCCCCGCGGCGCCGCCGATCCTGCGGCTGACTTCTCCCGCGAGCGCGTGGACTTCCTGCTTGCGATCGGCTCGGTGATCGTGCTCTTTATCATGATGGTCGGCTTTCACCTGAGCGCCGCCGTTTCGATGGGAGCCGTGGTGCTCATCATGGTTCCGGTGCTCATGGCAACGAACAGGGCGGTTTCCCTCAAGGACGTCTTCATCGGAGCCATCGAAAAGAAGCTCTTTCGCGACGTGTTCTGCATCCTGCTCTTCATTCAGGTGCTCGACGAGACGGGCGTGCTTGCGCAGATCGTCGCAAGCTTTGACGGCGCGCCGCTTCCCACCCCGATCATCATCGCCATCATCAGTTTCATCGTCGGCGTGCTGACCGGCATGTCCCAGGGACACGTTGCGATCGTCATGCCGATCGTGGCGGCCCTTTCGCCCGGCTCGCTCGACCTTGCGGGCGTCGCCCTCGTGTTCGGCGTCGCCGGCCAGATGGTCACTCCGACCCACGTGTGCATGATCGTGACGCTCGACTACTTCAAGAGCGACTTCTTCAAGCTCGTGAAGGTTTCAGCCTTCATCGAACTGCTCGTGCTCGCCGTGTTCTCGGCCGTGAGCTTCCTCACCTGGGGGTAGACGGTGGGCACGCCCGGCGCCCGATCCCCTTCGGGCGCGGCTCCCCGCTTGAGGGAGGCCGCGCTTTTTGCGTTCACTTCAAGCCTCGGCCCCTTCTCGGTCAACGCATACCTGCCGGGCTTTCACGGAATAGCGCTTGAGTTCGGCACGTCGCTCGCGGCCGTGCAGCAGACGATGACGCTTTACCTCATCGCCTTTGCCGTGGCATCCCTGTTCACCGGGGTGCTCTCGGACAGTTACGGCAGAAAGCCCGTTCTGCTGGGCGGAATGCTCGTCTTTGCCGCGGCGAGCCTCGGGGCGGCCCTCAGCACGGACATCATCTCGCTCTCGGTGTGGCGGTTCATCCAGGGACTGGGAGCCTCGGTCGGTCAAGTCGTCACCCAGGCCTGCGTGCGCGACCGCTGGAGCGGCCTGCCCGCCGCGCGGCTGAACGGCATGATCGCCATGTTCTTTGCCGCCGCGCCCATCCTCGCCCCGGTGATCGGCGGCTGCCTCATCGTGCGCTTTGGCTGGCGCAGCTCGTTCCTTTTCCTCATCGCCTATTCGCTCTCGATCGCCCTCATCATCGCCCTCGGCCTGAAGGAAAGCCTCGCAAAAGAGGACCGGCAGCCGCTGCGTCTGCGCCTTGTGCTTTCCTCCTACGCGAAAGGCCTGTCCTGCGGCGCACTCGTTGCCGGAGCGCTCATGCTCGGAATCCTCTTTGCCGGAATGATCGTGTACTCGTGCGGCGGCGCCGACTTCGTCATCACCATCATGGGGTTCGGAGTCGACGAATTCGCCTGGTTCACAATTCCCATGGTCGGAGCCGGATGTCTCGGATCCTGGTGTTCGACCCGCATCAGAACGGCGTTCTCGATAAAGGAGCTGCTCTGGATCGAACTTGCGCTTCTTGCTGCAATGTCGCTTGCCACCGTGTTCGCCCAGGCGCACTACGCCTGGACCTATCCCATGATCCTCGCAGGCCCGATCGCCTATCAGTTCCTGATGTCGCTCGCGCGCCCGGCCATCATGGTGATGAACCTCGACTACTTTCCCGCCAACCGGGGGATGTCCGCCTCCATTCAGCAGTTCTGCATCACGGGCGGCTTTGCCCTGTGCTCGATGTTCTTCGTGCCGTTTGCGCTCGGAGACGCCGTTCGGTACGCCATGGTGATGAGCGGCTGCGCGATCGCGGCCTGCCTGCTCTGGGCCGTGTCGATGAAGCTGCGCCCGAAGGCGCTTGCCGGCCGCAAGGACGACTTCTGACCGGGCCGAGGGCGTCCTGCCCCGAAAGCGCGCCGCCCCGCGGAAGAAAAGATGTGCAAATTTGCGCTTTCCCGCGCCGATTTTCCAATACAATCTCAAGCGTATGATCGATCTCTCCACCAGCACCCGTCAGTGCGTCTTTCCCGATGAAGATGCCACTGTTTCGTTTGCCCGCACGCTTGCGCAGGCACTCAGCCATATTCACCCCCAAATTCGCGACAAGGGCTTCAATCTGCGCCTAACGGGAGACCTCGGAGCCGGCAAGACGACGCTCACCCGTGCGCTGCTGCGTGCGCTTGGCGTCACGGGCCGCGTGAAAAGCCCAACGTTCGAGCTCGTCTCGGACTACACGGTGCTCGGCGACATCGAATTCCACCACTTTGACTTCTATCGCTTCGAGTCGCCGGTCGAATTTGAAGACGCGGGATTTCGCGATCTGTTCGGACCGGGGCGCATTACGGCAAGCGAATGGAGCGAAAAGGCCGCTCCGTACCTGCCTGAGGCTGACCTTGACATCGTCCTCACGATCCAGGGCGAAAGCCGAACCGCCTCGCTCACAGCCCTCAGCGACTCGGCTCACACCATTCTTCAGGAGATTGCTCCATGAGCATCCTGCGCCGCGATCTTCTGCTCGGAGCGCTGAGCACTCCCCTCGTACTGAATGCCGAGGCGCTGCTTGCCGCGGAAAACAAGCTTGAACTGCGCCTGTGGCCTGGCGAGGATTCCTCGCGCGTCACCATCGAGTCGGGCAGCAAGTTCACCTACGTGATGCAGATTCTTCGCAACAAGCACCCCTACCGCGTCGTTCTGGACATCAGGGGCCTGAGGCTTTCGCCCGATTTTGCAAAAAAGCTGAAGGCCTTCAGGCCTCGCGACCAGTTCATTTCTGGCGTTCGCGCCGGTCAGTTCAAGCCCGACGTCGTGCGCGTGGTATTCGAACTCAAGAAGGACGCTGCGGTGCGCGCCCATTCGGCCAAGCCCATCGCAGGCTACGCTTACCGTCTGATCGTCGAGCTCGACTCGCTCGAAGCCGATCCGATGGACCGCATCGTTCAGGACAGCTCGGTGCGCCAGTCGAACCAGGCGGCCGCGCGCAGCAACCGCATCATTGAAAACAAACCTCAGCCTGCGCCCAGCGCCAAGCCCACGAAGCGCGGCGGCAAGGGCCCCGAGACACTCATCGTCGTGATCGACCCGGGACACGGTGGCGAAGACCCGGGCGCTGTCGGCCGCACGTACAAGACGTACGAAAAGCGCGTTGCGCTGCAGATCTCGCAGCTCCTTGCAAGGAACATCAACGGCACGCGCGGCATGAAGGCGATCCTCACGCGCAACAGCGACGTGTTCATCCCGCTCTACAAGCGCGCCGGGCTCGCCGTCAAGAACCGGGCGCATCTGTTCGTGAGCGTGCACGCCGACGCCTGGACAAAGACCTCGGCCCACGGCTCGTCGGTCTTCACGCTCAGCATCGGCGGCGCCTCTTCGCTGCAGGCGAGATGGCTCGCGCAGACGCAGAACCGCTCGGACGAAATCGGCGGACTTGAGTTCAAGAACGTCGCGCAGCAGGCCCGCTCCACCGTCGTGGACATGCTCGCCGAAACGAAGCTGCGCTACGGCATGCAGCTTGGCGGCGAAGTGCTCGGCGAGCTGAGCAAAGTCGGCACACTGCACCACGACACGGTTGAATCGGCCCAGTTTGCCGTCCTCAAGGCCCAGGGCGTTCCCTCGATCCTCGTGGAAACGGGGTTCCTCAGCAATCCCGACGATGAAAAGCGTCTGCGCGATCCCGCCCATCAAAAGCGCATCGCCAACGCCATCTTCCGCGGCATCTGCAACGCCGTTCAGGATGATCCCTCGCTGCTGCGCGGAGCGTAGCCGAACACCAAGAAAATCTTTTGGCCGGAGTCAGTGAACATGCCTCTACCCAGTGCACCGAAAACCAAAGGCGACATCCTCGCCGCCGACCAGTACGGCTCCCGCCGCGCAAAAAGACAGGCCGGCAAGGCCGCTGCGGCCGCCGAGCCTCCCCGGCTGATCGAGATCACCCAGGATCCCAAGCCCGCGAAAGCCACACGGAAATCTTCCGCCAGGGGCGCCGCGCCCGCCGCCAAGCCCCAGCGCAAGAAGGCCGCTTCGCCCGCTGCTGCGATCCTCAGGCCCGCCAGAGCCCTCGAGTCGCTCCAGACTCCCGCCACGAGTCAGGCAAGCCGCCTGCGCGGCCCCCGGGGACTTGCCACGACGGGCAAGCCCCGCATGTTCGTGCTCGACACCAACGTGCTGCTCCATGATCCGATGTGCCTGTTCCGCTTTGCCGAGCATGACGTCTTTCTGCCGATGACCACGCTTGAAGAGCTCGACAACCACAAGAAGGGCCTCTCGGACCTCGCACGCAACGCCCGCCAGGTGAGCCGCTGGATCGACCAGCTGCTCGCGGCGAGCACGAGCAGAATCGCCGACGGCATTCCCCTTAACGCCATCGGCAACAGCGAGGCGCAGGGGAACCTGTTCATGCAGACGACCTCGCTCACGGCACCCCTGCCCTCGACGCTTCCGCTCGGCAAGGCCGACAACATGATCCTTGCCACCGTCAAGGCGCTGCAGGAGCAGCTCCCCGACAAGAGCATCGTGCTCGTGAGCAAGGACATCAACATGCGCATCAAGGCCACGGCCCTCGGGCTGTCGGCCGAGGACTACTTCAACGACAAGACGCTTGACGACACCGACATGCTGTACTCGGGCTGCGCCCGGCTCCCGGCCGACTTCTGGGAGGAGACCGGCAAGACGCTCGAGTCCTGGCAGGCCGACGGCAGAACCTGGTACCGCATCCAGGCTCCCTTCGTCGCCGATCTGTTCGTCAACGAGTTCGTCGCCACCCAGGACAACGGATTCGTCGCCCAGGTCAAGTCGATCGAAGGCTCGAGCGCAACGCTCGCGACGGTGCGCGACTACATGCAGCCGAAGAACGCCGTCTGGGGCATCCACGCGCGCAACCTCGAGCAGTCCCTGGCGCTCAACCTGCTGCTTGACAAGGAAATCGACTTCGTGACGCTGCTCGGTCAGGCGGGCACGGGCAAGACGCTGCTCACGCTCGCAGCCGCGCTGGCGCAGACCCTTGACGAGCGCGCCTTCTCGGAAATCATCTTCACACGCGCCACGGTGAGCGTAGGCGAGGACATCGGGTATCTGCCCGGCACCGAAGAGGAAAAGATGGAACCCTGGATGGGGGCGCTTGAGGACAACCTCGAGGTGCTCAACAAGGCGGACCGATCCTCGGGCGAATGGGGCCGCAGCGCGGCAGCCGATCTCATCCACAGCCGCATCCGCGTCAAGTCGATGAGCTTCATGCGCGGCCGCACATTCCTCAACAAGCTCGTCATCATCGACGAGGCCCAGAACCTCTCGCCCAAGCAGATGAAGACGCTCATCACGCGTGCCGGCCCCGGCACCAAGATCGTGTGCCTCGGCAACATCGCCCAGATCGACACTCCGTACCTCACGGAGGGATCCTCGGGTCTCACCTACGTCGTAGATCGATTCAAGGGCTGGAAGCACTCGGGCCACATCACCCTGCAGCGGGGCGAGCGCAGCCGCCTTGCGGACCACGCAACCGATGTGCTCTAGACTGGCTTTCCGGAGCTTCCAGACGCCTACAATACGACACAGGGAGGAGTTGGTCACTGCTATATTTGGCCGAGATATTTTGGCCTCATCCCCGTTATGGATTACCTGTCGGGTTGTTGGAAGTCTTGTCTTCATGGAACCGACGGCTCTTCTTTAAGGGAGACACTTGCAATGAAAATCTGTCCTAAAGCAAACACAAGCATCAGCCTGATCGCAGCTATTGCCTGCTGCCTGACCGGTTGCGCAACTTCAACTGGCATGCAGCCTCAGTTTTATCCGCAGTGCTATCAACCGATTCAGCAGATCAAGAATGATCGTGATTACAGCCAGGAAGCCAAGCAAGCATCCGTCGGCGCTGCGGTCGGCGCCCTCTCGGGAGCTCTGGTCGGTTTGCTGGTGTCCAGGGATGGCAAGGGCGCTGCCATTGGCGCCGTTGCTGGAGGCGTTGTTGGTGGAACTGCCGGTTTTATCAACGCCCGGCTCGGAAAGATCGAGGATCAGAAACAGCGTTTAAGTGAACTCAGGCTGATGCTCGGAGAGGAGGCCAATAACCTTGATCTTGACAAGGCCTCCGTGCTGAAGTCCATGCGCTGTTACTCCCGTGAAATGGATGCAATCAAAAAAGCCATGAAGAACGGGACCATGTCTGCCGAGGAGGCCCAGGTCCGTCTGGTTGAGATTAAATCCGGCATTGCGGATGCCCACGAATTCTGGGAGGAGCACACCAAGCAGATTCAGGATCGGGTCGACGGTTTTGGAGATTACATCCGGCAGGAGACAACCAATGCCGGGGACAACTCTTCAGTTGTTGCTTCTCTTTCAAGCAGCAGCAAGCAGCAGACACGTCTGAAAAACAACCTCGCTACCGCCAAGACCGAAGTTGCCAGCAGCTATCAGGACACCATGGATAAACTGGACCTTCTGCTTAAGGCGTAGGCTGACTTTTCCTCCAGAGTCATTTGGGTAGAAGAGCACCTGCGGGCATCCGGCCGAGCACTCGCGCATCACACGGGATCGCCAGGGCTCGCTGCGCTGATGCCCGCTGCATCGCGGGCAATCTCAAGGTGCTCTAAAGAGAAAGGAGATGACAATGTTCAAGGTTGGCAAAGTGTTTCGCGTGGCGGTTTTTGCCGCAGCCGTTGCGTCAGTTGCCGGTTGTGTGACGACCGGGCAGTCTGGCGGCGCCATGACCCAGGCAGGCAGCTCTCATGTCATCCAGGGGAATGCAGTCGATCCACAGGATCTCAATGAACTCCTTGGAAAGAGTCGAGATGGATGGGTTGCGGTCGAAGACAGACTTGATGTTCTTGCCCTTGCCATCCAGCCCAGCTATTTCAAGAGCCAGGCCCAGTATGACGAATACGTTCAGGCATATCGGGCAAGGATTGCGCAACTTGGCTGCTCCCTGAAGCCTTTTGGCAAACAAGCTTTAAATTCCGGCGTTGACGTTCTTGTTGCTGGAGACGACTATTGTCTGAGCCGCACCAGGATCCCGGGAGACAACTACATGGTCAAGCTCGCGACCAGGCCCGACGGAAGCCGTTCCTTGTTCTATGCGACGGTGGTGCATCCGAACTCTGGCGACATTGCGATGCACACCTCGAAACTGAAATCCATCACATGGAAAAAAATCAAACTGTTCAAGGCAAAGCATGCAACGATCGCCCAGCGCGGCAGCACTTTCATCCTTTTGCCTGCTGACAAGTTCGAGTCTTTCAGAAAAGAAATTGCCAGAAGCAAGCAGTCCAAAAAGGCCGAAGCCACGGAGCAGGCCACAAAAAAAGGAGAAAAGTTCGTCTCTGACCGTCTGAGCATCCTTGACGAACTCTAGGCAGCCTTTGGTTCTTGAGGCATCAGGCGGGAGACCTTCGGCCTGAAGAACCACAGGCAGATCAGCAGCGAGGCGGCTGGCAGCTCAGTAAACCAGCCCCACGATGAGAACGCCGATCAGCGTGAAGGCGATGGCCACCTTGATGGCGGCGCCCGCAATCATGCCGAGCCAGGAGGCAAAGCCGACGGCGCCCGCCTGGCGCAGATTGCCCTGCGCGATGTATTCACCGACGAATGCGCCCACAAGCGGCATGAAGAGAATGCCCCAAAGGCCCAGCATGAGGCCAAGGAACGTGCCGATCAGGGCTCCGGCCATTCCGTACTTGGTTGCGCCCGCCTTCTTGGCGCCCATGGCCTGGGCGATCCAGTCGATCGCCATGCCGGCGACCGTGAGCAGCGCCGAGAGCGTGATGCTCACCCAGCCAAGCTCCTCGAATCCGCCCGCCCAGGCGATCAGAACGATGCCAAGAAAGACGCAGGGAATTCCGGGCAACGCCGGCACCACCGTACCGACAAGGCCGACGCCGATCAGCGCCAGGCCGCTCAGCCACAGAAACAGCGCCCACCAGTCCAGGCCCACAATGAAATCGGTGATCTGCTCCATCGCGAAAAATCCTTATAGAGACTCCATGCCGGCCGGTACGTCAATATCCTCGGCCAGGTTGTCAAACCGGGTGAACTGCCCGTCAAAGCGCAGGTTCACGATGCCTGTCGGACCGTTTCTCTGCTTGCCGATGATCACTTCGGCTTTGTTCTTGTTGTCCGGAGAGTCCTTGTTGTAGACCTCGTCGCGGTAGATGAACAGGATCACGTCGGCGTCCTGCTCGATGGCGCCCGATTCTCTCAGATCGCTCATGAGAGGACGCTTGTCGGTGCGCGCATCCACGCCTCGGTTGAGCTGCGAGAGCGCCACAAGCGGCACGTTCATTTCCTTGGCAAGGCTCTTCAGTCCGCGGGAGATTTCGGAAATCTCGGTCGCGCGGTTCTCCGAGGCGCTCGAGCTGCCCGAGCCGCTCATCAGCTGCAAATAGTCAAGGACGATGAGCGCAAGGCCGCCCGTGCGCTGCGAAAGACGCCTCGCCCTGGAGCGCACCTCGTTCACCGTAAGGCCGGGCGTGTCGTCAATGAAGAACTGCGCCTGATCCATGTCCTTCACGGCAGTGGCGAACCGGTTCCAGTCATCCTGGTCAAGACGGCCGCGGCGCAGCTTCTGCGCATCGATCCTGCCTCGGGAGCTGATAAGACGCTTGGTGAGCGCCTCGGCGCTCATTTCCATGGAGAATACGGCAACCGGCATCCTCTGATGGATGCCCGTGTGCTCGGCGATGTTCATGGCAAAGGCGGTCTTGCCCATCGAGGGGCGTCCGGCCACGATGATGAGGTCTCCCCCCTGCAGCCCCGCGGTCATGCGGTCGAGCTTGGAAAATCCCGTGGGAATGCCCGTGACGTCGGAGGTGTCCCGATTCTGATAGAGCTCATTGATCTCTTCGGTCACAGCGCCGGCGATCTTGCCGAGGGGCTGGAAGCCTGTTCTGCCCTTGCTTGAGCGCTCGTTGATCTCGTAGACGAGCCTCTGGGCCTTGTCGAGCAGTTCACTTACATCACCCGACTGAGGCGCAAGGGCGCTCGTTGCGATCTCTTCGCCCACGCCAACAAGCCGCCGCAGCACGGATCGGTCGCGCACAATTTCAGCGTATCTGCGGATGTTCGCGGCCGAAGGCGTGGCGTTCGACAGGCTGATCAGGTACTGCAGGCCGCCCACCTCTACATCGCGCTTCTGGATGCGCAGCTCTTCAAAGAGCGTCACAACGTCGATCGGCTTGGCGTTGCGCTCAAGGCCGATCATCTTCTCGAAGATGATGCGATGATCCGGGCGGTAGAAATCATCAGGCTCAAGGATGTCCGTCACAACCGAGAGCGCGTTGTTGTCAAGGAGAATGCCGCCCAGCACGCACTGTTCGCTTTCTACCGACTGGGGCGGACGGCGGATTCCGTCCACCACGGGATCGCGAAGCCGGGGCTCCTCGGGAGCCTCGGGCTCAGAAACGTCCTCCTGCGCAGTCTCGGAAGCGAACTCGGCCACGGGCTCGCCCGAAGCAACCGCAGACGCCTGAATGGAATCAGCCTCGCCCGCAGCGGTCAGGTCACCGAAATCCGGTTCCGCGACCTCGATATGTTCCAGTTCGTCTACAGAAAGATCCGTGTTGTCCGTCATGAGTGGACCGCCTTAAAAACAAAATGCACGCCCGCAGGGCGCGCCAGAAGATGAATCAAGCCCTGTTCCTCATCCGAACAGAGCCTCAAAAACTTTTTCGCCCGCCCCCAAAAAAAGGGATGCGAATTTTAACATGAGGGCCCCGGGAGAACGCTCCGAAAGCCCTCCGCATTGCGCCTGGCCGGCAGACTTGCCCGCACCACAGCGAAAAGGCCAGCACAAAGGCTGGCCTTTTCTGGAGAAAAACCAAAGCTTGCCGATTAGGCGGCTTCGGCGATCACCTTGACGAGAACCTCGGCGGTGATATCGGACATCAGAGCGATAACAACCGGGTATTCACCGACGGACTTGATCGCGCCGAGCGGGGTGCGAACCTGGCTCTTCTTGATCTGGAAGCCGAGCTTGTCGACCGCTTCAGCGATGTCAGCGTTGGTCACGGAACCGAACAGGCGACCGTCAACGCCGGCCTTGCTGGCGATCTCGACGGCCTGGCCGTTGAGCTTGTCAGCGGTAGCCTGAGCAGCGGCGATACGCTCGGCCTGAGCCTTCTCGAGCTCGGCACGACGCTGTTCGAACTCCTCGAGAGCAGCCTTCGTGGCACGCTTGGCATGACCCTGGGGGATCAGGAAGTTGCGAGCATAGCCGTCCTTGACCTTGACGACAGCACCAAGTTCACCGAGGTGATTGATCTTTTCAAGAAGAATGACTTGCATGATTAACGAGTCCCCTGGTTATCGGTGTACGGCAACAGAGCGAGGAAGCGGGCGCGCTTGATCGCGGTGTCGAGCTGACGCTGGTAGTGAGCCTTCGTCCCAGTGAGACGAGCCGGCATGATCTTGCCATTGTCCTGGATGAAATCGCGCAGAGTGTCGACGTCCTTGTAGTCGATCTGTTCGACGTGTTCGGCCGTGAAGCGGCAGAACTTCTTGCGCTTGAAGAGCGCATTCTGTTGGTTGGCACGGCGGGGCTTGCCCTTACCTTTTGCACCAAAAGCCATTTTTCAACTCCTAATTTATTTTGTATTCCGTTACGTGAACCGTCAGTCTGGAGGACCTCATGGTCCGGGGACTGAGAAAACCCTTCATGTGCACCTTGCTGCCCAACGCTGTCTTTTCAAGGCCGACTGCAGTGTCTGCAAAACTGACCGCTGAAAAGTCAAACTCCAGATGCCTCATGCCGCCTGCTTCGTAAACATCCCCAGAGTAGTGGAACGTTCCTTCGAAGACCGCGATGCCTGCCGGCGTGTACTTGAGTTCGTGCTTGTCTACAAGGCTTGCGGTGATTTGCACCGCATTGATTTCCTCACTCACCGTTGACCGGACGATTCAACTTGATCGCTTGAGCTTACTCGGCAGCGGCCTGTTCGGCTTCGCGCGGAGCGGCAGCCTCGGCAGCAACCTTGCGGGCCTCTTCCTTCTCGACAGCCTTCATCATGACGGAGGGAGCCGTTTCGGCCTTCTTCATCTTGACGGTCAGGTGGCGCAGGATGGCATCGTTGAAACGGAAGCCGTTCTCGATCTCGGCAAGCGTCTCGCTCGTGCACTCAATGTTGAGCAGCACATAGTGAGCCTTCACAAGCTTCTGGATCGGGTAGGCGAGTTGACGACGGCCCCAGTCCTCGACACGGTGGACCTTGCCGCCCTGTTCGAGAACGAGATTCGTGTAACGTTCGATCATCGCGGGCACCTGCTCGGACTGATCCGGGTGCACGATGACGCACAGTTCATAGTGACGCATTGATTCCTCCTTACGGAAATAAGCCACCCGAGCGTCGATTTCGGTGTGGCAAGGATGTGAAAACGCGCCATTCTATGTTGGCCGAATCCAAAAATCAAGGCTTTTTCCCAAAAACTCAGAGGCAAAGACGCCGCCCCGCTCCTGCGATCGTCCTGCGTTGTGATGCGCGTCCCCGCGCCGAAGATGGCAGAATTCGCAGACACGCGTTTTTTTCTTCATTTTCCAGTCAACCACCCTCGCCTGAAGGCG
>DNLN01000130.1 GCA_003488465.1 Sutterella sp.
TCCACGAGATGAAGCTCATCGTCGACCTCATCTACGAAGGCGGCATCGCCAACATGGACTACTCCGTGTCGAACAATGCCGAGTACGGCCAGTACTACACGGGTCCGAAGGTCATCAACGAGCAGAGCCGCCAGGCCATGCGTGAATGCCTGAAGAAGATCCAGAACGGCGAGTACGCCAAGTCGTTCCTGACCGAGTGCGCCCTTGGCTATCCGCAGCTGCGCTCCGAGCGCCGCCTCACCGCCGAGCACCAGATCGAGAAGACGGGCGCCCAGCTGCGCGCCATGATGCCCTGGATCGCCGCCAACAAGCTGGTTGACAAGTCCAAGAACTAATCAGCCTCGCGCGTTTGCGTGAACCAACCCGGTCTGATACGCTCAGCCGGGTTTTTCTTTGAGAGTCTGGGAAAGCGATGTTTGCCCTCGGCACCATCATCAACACTGCGGCGATTGTCGCTGGAGGCATTGCCGGTCTCCTGTTCGGGAATCTGCTCGGGCAGAGCAGACAGGAGTCCCTCAAGCGCGTCTGCGGCCTTGCAACGATGTTCCTTGGCATTGCGGGCGCCATGGAAGGGATGCTCGCCCTCAAGGACGGGGGGCTCGTGAGCGGGCAGGCGATGCTGATTGTGCTCAGTCTTGCGTTCGGCACGGCCCTCGGTGAAATACTCAACCTGGAACTTGGGTTCGAAAGATTCGGCGCATGGCTTAAGGTGAAGACGGGAAATGCCCGGGACAGCCGCTTCATCGATGCATTCGTCGTCGCATCTCTGACAGTCTGCATCGGCGCCATGGCGATCGTGGGCGCGATCAAGGACGGGCTGCTCGCGGACTATTCCATTCTTGCCGTCAAGTCCGTCCTTGACTTCATCATCATTGCCGTGATGGCTTCAGCAATGGGAAGAGGGGCTGTCTTTTCAGCCGTTCCCGTGTTTCTCTTCCAGGGATCGATTACGGTGCTCGCCCGGCTGATCGAGCCCATCATGACGCCTGCAGCAACGGCAAATCTCTCGCTCGTCGGCTCGATCCTGATCTTCGCGGTCGGCGTGAACCTCGTCTGGGACAAGCGCTTTGCGGTCGCGAACATGCTGCCTGCGCTCATCTTTGCTGTTGCGGCCGAATACATTCCATGGATTTAAGGGGAGCAATCGGCTGAAACCGGACGGCTGCGTCGCTGGAATCTCCTCATATGGCGGCGTGCGTTTAACCCCGCCTGCAGCGTCTTTCCGACACAGACGGGCGGGGTTTGCGAAGGATGTGGACTAGAAGATGTAGCGCCCGGAGATGAGTCCGCTGTGCGCGGAAAGTCCGCCGTCGCCCGCCTCATAGCGGTACTCGCCGGTGATCTCGCCCTTTTCGTCCTTGAGCGTCAGACCGAATGCGGCCCGGTAGAGGGCATCGGGTGCGATGCGGGTCTTTCTGAGCGAACCGTTGATGAGCGTGGTCTGGCTGTCGTCGCCCGCCACCGGCACGACGGCAAGATCCGCCGCGGGACGCAGCGTCCAGGAGCCGATCTGAAAGTCGCGGCTCGCCTTCAGTCCGATCGGGAACTGCCAGATGAGCGCGTTGTCAGGCTCTCCGCCTGCATAGTTGTGCGGCGTGATGTGCGTGCCCTCGGCTGCGGCGTAGCCCATCATGCTGATGGTTGCGACCTCAAAGGGGATGTTGAGCCCCAGCGAACCCTTCCAGATGTTGCCCTTGATGCCGGTCGAGCCGCCGGTGACGTAGTCCGAATTGCCTGAGAGGCGCACGTAGCCCGCCGAGCCCGTGAGGTTGATCGGCCCGGCCTCGAGCAGTCCGAAGATGCTGATGCCGTAGTAGTGCGCTTCGCCGTCCAGGCTGTAGTCGGCCCGGCGCGTGTCCGTGTCCGAGTGTCCGTAGCTGTAGACGACGCCGAACATGCCGCCGTCGGTCTTGATGTCGGCGCCAAGGTTGGTCATCCCGGTGCGGGAGCGGTAGCCGCCCGTGTAGGAGGCGTCGCGCAGCAGCCGGTTCGACTTGTGCTGGCTGTAGCGCTGCTCGAGCCAGAGGGCGCCGCCCGCGGGACGGGCGGCAAGCGTCGTGTCGTTCAGCCTGTCGCGCACGGAGTCCTGAATGAGCTGGACGGCGTCAAGCGCGCTCGAGAGCATGCCCGAGTGGGAGTAGGCGTCGAACTCGCTTGCTGCGGTGGGGGCGGGCAGGGCGGATGCGCCGGAGCAGAAAAGGGTGGCGGCAAGGGCGCAGGCTGCAATGCGTAAATGGGGCATGATCGATGAATTCGTGCAGAAAAAATACCAATCAAACGATTGTACTCGGCTCATTTTTGCGTGCAAGACATCCGGCTTTTGCATTGCCTTGGAAAGGGGGCGGAAATGGGTTTTTCAAAGGAGGCGGAATAAGCGGATGCATGGTTCAAAATAATAGATCGTATTGTGATGTTGTAAAAAAAGACTTTTTCCATGATTTACAAGCCTTGAAAAGTCGTATTCAATGAAAAGTAATGCGTTAGAATGCTTCAAGTAAGTTAGGCCATGGGATGCGGTTTCGAGCGGGTCGGAACTGAGAGATGTGGCCCACAGTGACATTGGAGAGTTTCTGTCATGAAAACCATCAAGGATTTCCAGGATTTTTTGGCTGCCGTGCGCTCCGAGACGGGGATCGATGCGATGACTGCCGACGAGGACGGTCTGATGTCCGTTCGCGTCAACGATGAATTCAATCTGAATCTGCAGTTCATCGAGGCTTCGGGCAAGATCCTGTGCTTCGTGGAAACCGCCACGCTTCCCCAGGACGCTCCGGCGTCGGTCTACCGCGAGCTGCTGGCCGCCGCTCTGTTCGGCTCCGAGACGGCCGGCGGCTACTTCGCTCTTGAAAGCAAGACCGGCGCCGTCGTCTACAACTATCTGTTTGATTCCGACCGGGTCGAGGCCGATGTCGAGCAGTTTGTCGAGACACTTGAAAAGATCCTTCAGCTGTGCGGCATGTGGGCCATGCGGATTGAAGATCTGCTCAAGGAGAGCGAGCCCGAGCATCAGATCGAGCAAGTCACTACGGGCCGGATCTATCCGTAGCGCCCGGAAAGCACTCAACAGTCCAGCACTTAACGCAGTAGGAAGCAGTCGTGACGAACAATCTTGTTGATTTTGTCAATATAGCCCACTCGACGAACTTGTCGTTCCGAGACATCACGGTGTCCAAGTCGGCAGACGGCCAGGCCAAACTCGGCAACTTTCTGGTGTCTGAAGGCAAGAAAGCCAATGACGCAGCCATGAAGGCTTTCCGGGAAGCCCTGTCCAAGGAATACGGCGTCTTCGGCGAACATGCCTTTGACACCGTGCTCGGACATCGCCATGAGATGCACCAGTCGCTGCGCGCCTGCGACGTCAAGAACACGCTCTCCAAGCTTGAGTCGATCAAGAACACGCGCTTTATCTCCGAGATCAACCGTCAGCTTGACTCCAATCCCCGGTTCCTGGAACTGTCCAAGGACATGGACCAGATGCTGCGCGCAGAACTGATCGCTAACCCGCGCAAGGGGATTGACCTGTCCACTTGCAACGATCAGAAGACGCTCTCGGCGCTTGTCGACAAGCGCCTCAACGACGCGCTTGAAATGGCAAAGCAGCAGGCTCGCGCCAAAAAGGAGCTCAATATCCCCGTCGATATGGAGAATGTTGGGTGGAAACCCGTTGTTGAGGGAACCGAGATCGAGGGCGACAGGGAACCGGTCGGCCTGAAGAATCTCTCCAACCAGTTTGCGAGCAGGGAAACGTCCATTGCCGACCGCATGCACAAGGGGAGCCTCGGTGTCGGAATGCGCATCAACAGATCGGTGGAAAATCCCGTGCTGCTTGACAAGCTCAAGGGCAACGGCGTGGAGCCCGGCTTCATCTACAAAAAGGACTGGTCGGTCAAGGACAGCGCGAGCATGCTCATGAATTATGAGAGCGAGCATAGCCTGCAGCAGCTGCAGGAATTGAAGGCGCGCCATCCGCAGATCGCCGCCCAGTGCGAAGGCAAGTCCGTGCGCGATC
>DNLN01000175.1 GCA_003488465.1 Sutterella sp.
GTCACGTCGAGGGTCGCGGGTTCGAATCCCGTCCACTCCGCCACAGAATTTCTAAGAAGGCGAGGCGCTCTTTTCGGCGTTTCGCCTTTTTTTCTGCTAGTCTCAGCCCCCGGTGCGCTCTAGAGCGCACCGCTGTTTCGTTGTTTGTTGATTTAAGGGTTCTTACAGCATGCTTCTTGAGGCATTTCGCAACCATAAGCGCTGGCTGATGTTCATCGCCATGGTGCTGATCATTCCGAGCTTCGTGGTGACCGGCATCTATTCCTACAACCGCATGATGAGCGATGACGGCGCAATCGCCAAGGTGGACGGCGAGTCGGTCCTGCCGCAGCAGTACGATGAACTGAAGCGCCGCCAGCTCGAGCAGCTCCGCAGCCGCATGGGCGAGCAGTTCCGGGCAAACGTTCTCGACAGCCGCGAGGCTCGCATTCAGCTGCTTGAAAATCTGCTGAGCGAGCGCAGTCTGCAGAACGAGGTGTTTAGCGAGAACATCATCATCTCGGACGGCACGGCAATCGAGATGATCAAGACCTTCCCGGCCTTCCAGGTGAACGGCAAGTTCGACTCCGAGCGCTACAAGCAGTACCTTGCAAGCGCCGGGTACTCCGACGAGTATTTTGTTCAGATGGTGCGCCGCGACGTGGCGCGCGAAATGCTCACGAACGGTGTTTCCGGCAGCGCCGTCTTTCCCGCAAGCCAGATCGAGCGCGTGAACCGGATGCTTGCCGAGGAGCGCACGGTTGCCCTGTACTCGCTGAACGCCCAGGACTTCATGGCGGGCATCTCCGTGACCGACGCCCAGGCCAAGGCCTACTGGGACGGCCACCAGAAGGAATTCGAAGTGCCTGATGCGATCGACGTGCAGTACGTCGTGCTCACGCCCGAGCTCTTTGGCGGCGCCAAGCCGACCGAAGAGGATGTCAAGACCTTCTACGAGCAGAACCAGAACCGCTTCCGCGTTGCCGAGCAGCGCCGCGCAAGCCACATCCTCATCGATGCCGCCAAGGGCGACGAGCAGGCCAAGAAGCAGGCCGAGGACATCCTCGCTCAGGTCAAGGCCGATCCGACGAAGTTCGCCGCGCTTGCCAAGGAATTTTCCGCCGATCCGGGCTCAGCCGTTCAGGGCGGCGATCTCGGATTCTTCGGCCGCGGCATGATGGTCGCTCCCTTTGACAGCGCCGTGTTCTCCGGCAAGAAGGGTGACATCGTCGGCCCGGTGAAGACTGATTTCGGCTACCACATCATCTCGATCACCGACGTGCATCCCGCGAGCGTGCGTCCGCTTGACGAAGTGCGCGGCCAGATCGAGCATCTCTACGCTGAACAGAAGGCCCTCGAGCGGTTCTCCGCGGAGGCCGACAACTTCACCAACATGGTCTACGAGCAGAGCGAGTCGCTCCAGAGCGTGATCGAGAAGTACGGCCTGAAGCCCGTGACGCTGACCGGCGTCTCCGCTGCCGGCCCCACGGATCGCGCCGAAGCCAAGTTCCTCAACGCCCATGTGATGGAGGCCCTGTTCTCCGACGAGTGCCTGAAGGAAAAGCGCAACAGCCAGGCGATCGAAGTCGCACAGAACACGCTCGTTGCCGCTCGCGTCACCAAGTATGCGCCGAGCCATGTGCGGCCCTTTGAGGAGGCCAAGGCTGACATTGTTGCGCTCCTGAAGAACGAGCAGGCGCTTGTGAAGGCCGAGAAGGCGGGCGCTGAAAAGCTCGCCGCGCTGCGCGACGGCAAGGGCGGCGTTGACTTCAGCGCCGAGAAGACGATCGCCCGCTCGAACCTGAACGGCGAAACCGCCGATCTCGTGAACAGCGTGATGCGCGCTCAGGTTGACAAGTACCCGGCCTACATCGGCGTGAGGCAGCCCGATGCCTACATCATCGCCAAGATCGTGAAGACCGAGATGCCCAAGACGTCCGAACAGCAGCTTGCCGCCGCTCAGACCGAGCTTGGCGGCATGAGCGGACGCTCCGAAGTGAACGCCTATCTTGCGGCCCTGCGCGAAAAGCACAAGGCTACGGTGCTCAACAAGGAGTACCTGCCTGAGGAGCCCGCTCAGAAGTAAGCGGTTCCAGACAGAGCTCAGCCAAGCAAAAACGCGCCGATCCGGCGCGTTTTTGTTTGGAAGTGTTCAGGGTCGGGGATGCGGTCAAAAAGTTGGACCGAAATTATGTGAGCCCGAAAGCCTGCCGACATTGTCGGGGGCTTAAGCCGCCGAGAGACACGTTTATCCACTTCTCCTTATACCGGTGCATGTAGCCGTCGAACCCCGCTTCGCTGAATTCGCCGCTGAATCCTTTTAGCATGTCTGCCGCCAGTATCTTGTTCGCCGGCACTTTGCCGGACAGATCCCGTTCCATCCGGCCACGCTCGGCCGCTGGTGGAGAAAAGGCACGGAAATCGATCTTGTCGGCGCAGACCATGAGCAGCGCCATTGTCTTGTCGGCGAATGCAAGTATCACNNGGGGGCTTCAGCCGCCGCGGGTGCGGCTGGGGAAATCCATTTGTTTGTGCGTTGCTTGAAGCGGTTTGCCTGACGATCAGACAGCATTTTTTGCCGCTGTCACGAACATTCCGCGCAGCCATTGCATGAGCGGATCGCGGTGCGTGATGTCGTGCCAGATGATCTGCGGCTCGTCCGTGAGGCTCTTGGTGGCGGTATCCACGATTTTCAGGTCATTTGTGCGGGAAAGCGCCTGGGCAGTGCGTTCAGGCAGCACCATCAGAAAATCGCTCTTGGTCAGGGCGTTGACAAAAGGTAGGAAAAAGTAGGTTCTCACCGCTGAGTGCACATTCTTCCAGTTCGGGAAACGGGCCTCCCTCAGCACAAGATTGCGCCTGCGGATGCTCTTGACAATGATGTCGATGAAAGGATATTTGCAGACATCTTCATCCGTTGCCGGAGCACTGAGTGAAGCGAGCGGATGCTCGGAACCGCATACCAGAACGTAGCGGTTTACCCCGAGCGGCAGCGCATGCAGAGGGCTTTGCGCTTCGCTCAGCATGGGGGAGATCACAAAATCGAGGTCGTTGTGCGCGAGCAGTTCATAGCGGTCCCCGGAAATCGGCAGAAATGTGAGCGTGACGCCGGGGGCGTATTCCTGAACTTGCTCTGCAAGATGCGGAAAAAGTGAGAACGGGGCGTTGTCTACGCACCCTATGAACACCTCGCGCACGGCTTTTTTCAGATTGAACGCCTCGGGCTCGGTAATTGCTGAGTATTCGGCCAAAAGCATGCCTACGCGCGAGGCAAGACTCCTCGCTCTTCTTGTCGGAATCAGTCCTTCGCGGCAGCGAGAAAAAAGCGGATCTTCAAAGTATTCCCGGAGCTCGCCAAGGTATCTGCTGGCCGTAGAGACCGGAATGCCAACCTTGTCGGCGGCTGAGGAAAGATTGCGCTCTGCAGCCAGTGCCTGAAGAAGAGCCAGGGATTCAATGGAGCATTTTGTTTTCATTTTTGGAAAATTGGTTTTCAAATTTTCCATAAATGATAGATGAAAATCGGAATTTTCATCAAAAAGGACCTCACCTAGACTGAATGGCGAGTTGGGACGGATTCCAAAACTCATCATCGCCCGGCGGATTCCGGCAAGAATCCGATGGGCATTCAGAAGTTCATTTCAGTTCACGGAGAGATCCTCATGAATAAGTTTAAGACAATCGCTGCGGTCTGCGCGGTCGCCTGCATGACCCTCACGGCGCAGAGCGCTCTTGCGGCGGGCGGCGCATCCGGTCCGGCTGTCAAATATGCTAAGCAAGGACAGATCGGCGAGGTCATCACCAACCCGTACCGCATTGCTCCCCTCACGGCGATTATCCGCAGCGGCGGCTACCAACTAGCCAATGTCAAGGTGCGCATCGTTCCCAAGGCCAACGGCACGGAGGTCAAGTACGAGGTCGACCGCAGCGAACTGCTCACGCACGGTGGAATTCCGGTTTTTGGCCTGTATCCGGACTATGTCAACACCGTCGAAGTCTCCTACACCAGGATTGACGCCAAAGGCGAGAAGAAGGACATCTCCGAGACCTACAAGCTCTACGCTCCGCCCGTCTATACCGAGG
>DNLN01000113.1 GCA_003488465.1 Sutterella sp.
GCCTCCTCGCCGATGCAGAACTGGAAGTCGCGCACCATCAGAGGGAAGGGGTGGGGGCCCGCAGCGGTGCCGATGCAGTAGACCGCGGTCTTGTATTCCTTCGCGTAGGCGATGAACGCGGCGTCCACCGCCTCCTTGAGCGTTTTCAGGCCGAAGCTGACAGGGACGACGCGGGCACCGAGCATCTTCATGCGCGTTACGTTCGGAGCCTGCTTGGCGATGTCGACCTCGCCCATGTAGATGGAGCACTCAAGGCCGAAGAAAGCGGCCGCCGTCGCAAGGGCCACGCCGTGCTGGCCGGCGCCCGTTTCGGCGATGATGCGCTTTTTGCCCATGAACTTGGCCAGCAGCCCCTCGCCCATGCAGTGATTGAGCTTGTGCGCGCCCGAATGGTTCAGGTCCTCGCGCTTGAGGTAGATCTGGCAGTTGCCGATCATGCGGGACAGGCGCTCGCAGTGATAGACCGGCGTCGGACGTCCCTGGAACTCCTTGCGGATGCGCCGCAGCTCGTTGACGAACTGCGAGGAGTGGCAGATGGTCATGTAGGCCTCGTCGATCTCCTTCATGGCCGGCACAAGCTGCTCGGGCAGGTAGGCGCCGCCATACCGGCCGAAGTAGCCGTCGCGGCTGGGATAGTTCTTGAGATACCTGCTGAAATCTACGTTCATGTTTGAATGGGCGCTGAAAGCCTCTGCAGTGACGCAGGGAAGGAGCGCCGTACCTCCGTAATCTTGAGTTGTTGCGGCGGACGGTCAAGCAGTCTCGCTCTGAAAAAAATCTCGCACGGTCCTGCGGCTCGGCTTTGCCGCCGGGAAATGCAGGACTGCGTTTCCATTTTAGCCGCGGCGGCCGATCTTCTGCTTCGGTCCGATCCGCTGCCCGCTCTTCTGGCCCGCCGGAAGGCGGCCGCGAGCGGCCCCGTCGCACCCTGAGGCTGGCATCAGGGGCTGCAGTGCGCGGGCTGCAGCCCCTGGAAGGCCCAGCCCCGGCACCTATTCGATCCGCTCTCCGTGCAGCGCAAGATCGAGTCCGAGCATCTCCTCTTCGCGCGTCACGCGCAGTCCCATGACTCTGTCGATGCCGAGCAGGATCAGGGCGCTCATGACGCCGCCGTACGCGCTTGGGGGAAAGAAGCGAATTCGCGGCTTTGCGCCCCATGGACTCCCCGCTGCTCGCCGGCCCGCTGCGCCCCTCACGTGCCGCTAGCCGTCCGGGCCCGTTTTTTCCAAAAGGAATAGACATTCCGCGCCGCTTGCCGCACAATTTGAGATTACGTTACTTGTTTTTTTCCCCTGTTCCCATGAACCGCTACGACAACATCCGCCCCTTCATTGTCATGGACATCGTGCGCGAGGCCGCCAAGTTTGACGATTCCATCCATTTCGAGATCGGCCAGCCCGATCTGCCGCCCTCGCCCGCCGTGCGGGAGGCGCTCCTTGCGGCTGTTGCCGAAAACCGCTTCAGCTACACGGAAAGCCGCGGCCTGCCGGCGCTGCGCGAGCTGATCAGCGCGCTCTACAGGAAGAACTACGGCGTTGATGTCGCCCCCGATCGAATCCTTCTTACTCCGGGCACGAGCGGCGCCTTTCTGATCGCCTACGGCCTCACGCTGCCTCCCGGAGGCACGCTGGGCCTGACCGATCCCAGCTATCCGTGCTACGAGAACTTTGCAACGTTCCTCAATGCCCGCACAAAGCTCTTTCCCGTGGGCCCCGAGGAAACGTACCAGCTGCGGCCCGAGCAGCTCCGCGGCAGCGCGATCGACGCCCTGCAGATCTCCTCGCCCGCCAACCCCACGGGCAACATCTACACGCCCCGGCGCATGAGCGAGCTCATCGCGGCCTGCCGGGACGAGTCCATCGCCTACATCTCCGACGAGCTCTATCACGGCCTTGTCTACGGCGAGCCCGCCGCTACCGCCCTCAAGTTTTCCGGCGACGCCTACGTCATCAACGGCTTTTCCAAGTACTTCTGCATGCCCGGGCAGCGCCTCGGATGGATCATCGTTCCGGCCGACAAGGTGAGGCCTGCGGAAATCCTGGCCGAAAACCTCTTCATCAGCGCCCCGACGCTCTCCCAGTACGGCGCTCTGAAGGCCTTCGACGAGAAGTATCTCGAACAGACCCGCCAGGAATTCGAGCGGCGCCGCGATTTCCTCTACGAGGAGCTCAAAACGCTCTTTACCGTGGAATTCAAGCCCCAGGGCGCGTTCTACCTCTGGGCCGACATCAGCCGCTACAGCTCCGACAGCTACGCATTCGCGCTCGAGATGCTCAAGAAGACGCATGTGGCTGCAACGCCCGGCATCGACTTCGGCAAGAACGGCACGAACCACTACCTGCGCTTTGCCTACACGCGCGACATCGCGCACATGGCTGAAGGCGTGCGGCGCATGCGCGAGTGGCTAAAGAGCCGCTAACGGCTGAAAATCGTATCGACAAGCGCCTGGGCAGCCGCGGTGAACGGCTGCCCTTTGCGCTTGAAGAGTACGAAATGCCCGGGCTCGAACTCCTTTTCCAGGCGCACTTCGAAGAGCTCGGGACTGCGCAGATGCATCGGCGCCGAAAGGCTCCGCACCATGGCTCCCAGCCCGAGCCCCGCCTGCGTCAGGTCTTCGACGATCGCCGAGGTGTCGCAGTCAAAGCCGATGTTCATGCGCAGGCCCGCCTGCGCAAATCGCTCCTCGAGAAAGCGTCTTGAGTCCGAGCCTTCGCGCAGGACGATGAGCGGATGGCGGTTGAGCTCCTCAAGGCTCAGGGCGCGGCCCTCGAGCCTGCCGAACACCTTGCGGCTGGCGGCAAAAAAGTTCCTGTAGACGGCTAGCGGCATCAGTTCCACCCGCTCGTCCTCGTCTTCAAGTGCTCCGTGCACGGCATCAAGGAAAAAATCGATCTTTCCGGCAAGGAGCATCTCGCGCAGCACCGCGCGGCGTTTCTCGACCTTGAGCTCGATTCTGTAGCGGCTGAACTGCCGCCTGTAGGCCGCCAGGTGCGGCAGCAGTTGACATCCTCCCCTGCCTAATGGCAGAGGATTCCAGGCTCAAGCGACACCTGCCGACTTATGCCGGTCTTACAGTGTCTCGCCATGACGGACGATGCCCCGCCCGTTTGTTTGACACGCAACGCTTCGGCAAGGATGTTTGCCGCTGCATTTCTGTCTCTGTCGTGTACGGCTCCGCACTTCGGACATGTCCAT
>DNLN01000046.1 GCA_003488465.1 Sutterella sp.
CAATGGTAGCGCAAAATCCGCATTCCTCACCGCATTCAAATGCGGGGCTTCCTGCGGATCAAACCTGTGAGAGTCATGCGCTTTGACACGCTGAGCGGGCGCCTGACGGTGACGGCAACAGATCAAGGATTTTCCATGGACTTTCCCGTGGGACGCGTCAAGAGCGTGCCGGTCACGGAGGAGATCCGCAAGGCGAGTGCGGGTCTTGCAAGAGAGGCCTATTTCGATGGCGGCGACACGGTCGCGGTCGTCGAAAGCGAGGAGGCGCTTGCCCGGTTCGAGCCCGACTCCGAAGCGATTCTCAAGGCTCCCGGCCTGGGCTTCATCATGACCGCTCCGTCCGTGCAGTACGACTTTGTCTCCCGCTGCTTCTATCCAAAGCTTGCAATTGCCGAGGATCCCGTGACCGGAAGAGCCCATACGTATCTCGCCCCGATCTGGGCTGAAAAGCTGGGAAAGAGCGTTTTCAGTGCGCGGCAGATATCCCGGCGCGGCGGCCTTGTCGGCGTGCAGCTCAAGGGCGATCGGGTGGAGCTCACTGGTCAGGTGGTGACCTTCATGGTGGGCGACATTCCGTTTGATTTTTAATAGGAATTTCCTTTTCTTACAAATAGGGGGCCAGGGAAGCCGGGCTCCTTTTTTGTTTGCCGCCAAGCATGAATTGAAAAAGATATCAAGAGGGAGAGAACTGCGGGATATCACGGAGAAAACGCTGTGCGATTTCATGATTTCCGTATACGAAAATAGCGGCGTGAAAACCTAGCAAATAGGTTGAAAAAGTTCGGGAATTTGATTTCGTGCAGGCGCTCTCCAGCGCCTTGAGGGGAGACAGAATGACCCGCTTTGTTCTGAAGGCTGCCGCTGCTGCGGCAATGGCGTTTTGTGCGGCTTGCTCGGTTCAGGCCGGTGGCTTCATGCTCTACGAGCAGTCCGTGGCCGGCATGGGCCGCGCCTATGCGGGCGCCGGCGTGCATCGCAACGATGACCTTTCGGCCGCCTGGTACAACCCGGCCGGCATGACGCTTCTTGAGGGAACCCAGATCCAGTTCGGCGGCACGATCGTCTTCACGACGATGGATCTGCATGCCGATGCCGCGATGGGAGGGCGGGACAACGGACGCAAGAAGTTCGTGCCGGTGCCCAACATGTACCTTACGCACAAGGTGAACGACAGCTGGTGGCTGGGGCTGAGTTTGAATGTGCCCTACGGCATGGCGCAGGAATACGCCCGCGGTCGCATGATGAACAACTGGGGCGTGAACTCCGAGATGAAGGTGTTCGACATCAGCCCGACGGTTGCCTACAAGGTCAACGACAAGCTGTCCCTCGGGGGCGGCATCTCCATTCAGTATGCAAAGTCCTGGGTTGAGTCAGCAAAGTCGATGGGTACGACGCTTGGTTATGGGCGGCTGGTCGCTGACAGCTGGTCCGCGGGCTTTAATCTCGGCGTGATGTGGACGCCGGTCGAGACGCTGCGCCTTGGCATCGGCTGGCGCTCCGAAGTGCGTCACGATGCAGACGGCACGTACCGGTTTGGCGTTGGTGCTCTTGGCGACAGCAGGCCGACAGCCTACTCGATTCATGCCAAAGGAAGCGCCACTGTTCGAGCACCCCAGAACATCACGCTTTCGGCAGTGTGGGACGTGACGCCCAAGTGGGATCTTGCGGCCACGATCCGCTGGTACGAATGGAGTACCTTTGACAAACTGATCATCAAGAACGACAGTCCGCAGTTGGCTGCGATGGGAGCGAGTACCACTACTTTGCAAAATGATTGGAAGAACTCCTGGTTCTTCAGCGTCGGCACGGACTACCGGATCAACGATGAGTGGACCGTGCGAGCAGGTGTTGCCTACGAGGATTCGCCCGTCGTCAACGAAAAGCGCACGGCGCTCATTCCCGACGCCGACCGCATCTGGCTGTCCCTGGGCGCTACGTGGCACATGACCAAGCAGATGCAGACCGACTTCGGCTTCACCTGGATCCACGGCGTCGGCAATATGGGGCTGTATAAGGGAGATAAGAAGGTCGCCGAGTACGAGAACATCGACTGCATTCTGCTCGGAGCGCAGATGGTGTACAAGTTCTAGCGGCTGATATCTT
Organism: Sutterella sp.; assembly: GCA_003488465.1. Lineage (GTDB taxonomy): Bacteria > Pseudomonadota > Gammaproteobacteria > Burkholderiales > Burkholderiaceae_F > Duodenibacillus. Next base: position 2,104 of record DNLN01000046.1, read on the forward strand.
CGCTGCTGCAAAGGGGAGGCGTTTTGATGTCGACGCCTCTTCTTTTTGACTTATAGAAATTTTCAATCATTTAGTCTTGATTGAAAATAAACTGTAACGCTCGCCGACTAGGACACACCTAATCGGCGAGCGTTACAGATTAGGCAGTCTCTCGCTTTACCAAAGCGGGTCGCCCCCTGCGCATGCGCTTCGGGGGCGAAAAAAGCTATCCATTAAAATTGAGTTAGCGTCGGCGTCGGTTGTCTACTGGAGCCGGCCTATCAAGCACCGCCTGTGGGCAGTTTTAGGCAAGAGATAAAAGTTGTCAACTTCGTCAGGCAGATCAAAGAAAACTGTCAACCAATTTCAGGCAAGGTCATTTTGCTAACTATCTTGCTTTTGTCAATAGGAAATTTGCTAAATTTTCAGAACAAATATAGCAAAACTGAGTGTTTTTACAAAAAGGTTGACATTAATTTCGCAAGATTTCCGGAAAATTTAACAAAAACGCGGTCGGCAGTTTCCAAATTTGCTTTCCACTTGTAGCGCCAGCCGACGAACTTCAGGGGCTGCCGAATGCTCAGCAACGTGCTCATGCTTTCGGAGTTCCGCCAGACAAGCAAGCTTGGCCTGGAGTTCTTCCGCTCGCAGAACGTTCCTGTCATGTTCCAGAACGCCGACTACCAAGGCAGGACTTTCTTGGGCCGCATAGATACCGTGCTCAAGGCGAACAGTTGGAAGAAGGGCTATGTCGAGGACGAGACAAGCAATTCGCCGACCGCGTACTGCGAATTGCTCCGCGGCAAGAGCCTCGATAAGCAGGACGCCAGCGGCGAGTGGACGGACATCCGGACGGGAAGGTGGCACAGCACCAGCCCGACGCTTGATGTCAACAAGATGAAGGAGCGAGCTTCTGATCCTGCCCGAAGGCAAGGGCGGTTCTCCGCTCCCTACCACCGTGCGCAAATTTACGCACGCGTGCATATTTTTTCGAACGTTTTACGCACGCGTACGTACCTTCAGCCCCATTTTCCTGGAAAAGAAAAGCCCCGGAAGATTAGTATCTCCCGGGTTAGTGTCTGGTGGTGGAGGTGGCGGGAATTGAACCCGCGTCCGAAATGATTTTTCCGCCGGATCTACATGTTTAGTCCGCTGATTTGAGTCTCACCCGAAACCCTGCCAATGGACGGGCCGGTTCCGAGCCAGCCGCTAAATTTCGGACAGCGCGTCGCGACACCGCGCTGACCTAGACTCTGTATATGACGATGCTGCCGGTTTTACCCGGCCCGGGCCAGAGACCACCCGGTGCATCGCTCGCGGCACTAGGCGGCGAGAGCGAAACGCTCGTTGTTGGCGTTTATTTGTTTTCTAGCTGTTTAACGAGGTGACTAGACCTCGACATGCACCGAGCAGCGTCCTACACCCCGTCGAATCCAAGACACCCCCACTGCGGAACGAATCATTTTATGGAATTTTTCATGTTTGTCAAAGCGAAAACGGCTCGATCGCACAGCGGCTGACTTGCAATTGGTAGCACTTTGTTTCAGGCCTGTACAGAAGGCGTGGGGCAGAAGCCCATAAAATGGCGGCATGAAAAGGAATATCTCAATTGCCTGCATGCTGTTCGCCCTGTGCTGCCTGGTGACGGGCGCCACGGCGGCTGACGCGCCGCTCGGGCAGAAGCGGGCGGCTGCGGCCGTTCCGGCTCAGCCGGCCGGGACGCCGCCCCGCAAATCCGCGGTTCGCGCAAAGGACAAGTCCCGCAAGTTCCACTCGGTGAGTGCGGCAACAAGGAAAGTGAAGAAACAGGTCAAGATGTCGGGGGCCAAATGAGCTTCAAGCGCATTGCATTGATTTCGATTCTGGCAGCCCAAGGCTTGGCGGCGGGCGCCGCCCTAGCGGCCGATCCCGTGACGCAGAGCGTCATGGACAAGACCGAGGAGCTGCGCAGCCAGGCGCATTCCACGGAGCCCGGCAGGCACGCAGAAGACTTCCGCTACTGGGGAGAGAAGACGGGCGGAGCTCCGGCTGCGACCGGGCTTGAGGCCGTTGACCGGGCGGTGCAGGCGAAGTCCTACTCCCAGGGCGTGAAGGGCGGAATCGAGAAGGACGTCGGCTCGACCACTGTAGGAGCCGCCGTCACGGCCGGAACGGGAGAGGGTACAAACAAGACGCTCAAGCCCGAGAACTATTCCTATCAGGGCGTCACGGTCTACCAGAAGGCGCGGGATGCCGCGACCGGAACTGCGGTCGACATGTCCGCCTCCTACGTCTCGGGCACTGCCGAGCAGGGAGCGGCGGCGGGCAAGACCGACGTCTACTCGGTCGGCTCGCAGGTCTCGACCAAGGTCTATGACGGCTTTGTCAAGGTCGAGCCCTTCGTCGGAGCCAACGTGAACAGGATCGAGCGCTCGGGAGCTGCGGAAAACAATTCCGGAACCGCCGCCGAGATTCCGCTCGGGATCAATGTCACGGGCAGCACCTCGTCGGCTGGCGGTTTTTCGGTGACGCCCCGGGCAACCATGTCTGCGGCTCCCGTCATGGGGGACGAGGAGGTGACCCGCGGGCAGGACATGCATTACCGCTCGGGAGTCGGCGTCACCGCAAGGAAGGATGACTTCAGCCTTGACCTTGAGGCGCAGAAGGAAAAAGGCGGTCTGGACAAGCCCGACACGACCATCATGCTGCGTGCCAAACAGCGCTTCTGAAACCGCCGATTGGCCTGATCGGGTCGGAGGGGAAGACGCTTTTCCTCTCTGGCCTATTTTTTGGGCACATGCGGAAATTCCTTTTCCGACAAGTCCCTGTGATCGAAAAGCAGGAGGTATTCACAGTTTGTGTGAATACCGTGGAAAAGTCTTTTTTTTGTCTTCGCTATATGCTATCCTAACATACTGAAATTAAATGGAAATCAATCTATCAGTGTAGGAATTTACACAATAACGGCGACCTTGATTTTTCTAGGAAAAACAGGGTGATCCGCGCCGTTCATGGCGCTTTTGACATGTCGGCAGGCCAATTGTGCTGGTCATGCTGATTTGTGAATAACTTGCATTTTTTCCGTCCTTGAGGTATGGGGGCGAGTCCGTGGCGGATGGCTGCCTGCACGCATTGCGGTCAGCACGCGCGCTCTGCCGCTCGGTATCATTCGGATGGTTTTTCTGGACGCATGGACGATGGGCAGGGGGAAGATTTTTTTGACGGCCGCACTCATCTGCGCGGCGAGTGCCGCGTGGGGAGCGCAAGCTTCGGCGCAGGCCGCGGGAGCCGTCGTGCGCATCGGACTAGTCGACAATTTCGCCCCATCCTTCTACATCAATTCCTACGCTCCAACGATCCAGTATCTCAAGGAGCGATTCCCCCAGTATCGGTTTGAATCGGTGGAGTTTGCCGGGGCTCGGGAAATTGAAAAGACCCGCGAGCGGCTCGACTTTGTCGTGAGTTCAAGCGGCTCCTTTGCACATATGCGCACGCAGATGGGGCTCGAGCAGATTGTTGTGCGCAAGCCCGTAGCTGTTTCCAAGGCGTCCGAGTCCGTGAGCGGGGTCATGCTCGTTCTTGAGGACCGCAAGGATCTGCAGACGCTCTCCGACCTCAAGGGCAAGGTGATGGTTTCCGCAAACGCGCGGATATTCGGCGGGTATGTCGCGCTGCTCGATGAGATTGCGCGCAGCGGATATGATCCCGACCGGTTTTTCGCCGAGAAGCGCTTCACCGAGTTCCACTACCCCGATGAGATCTCGCTGCTCAGTCTCGGACGGGCCGACGTGGCCTTCTTGTCAAGCTGCAGGCTCGAGGAGGTGGTGAGGGACGGCTTGG
>DNLN01000102.1:0-6267 GCA_003488465.1 Sutterella sp.
CGGCCTCGGATCTTGGAGATTTCGAGGCCGTTCCTGTGAGTGCTAATTGTTGTCCACCGGATCGAACCGGATCTGCATGGTGCGCGGAATCTGCGCTCCTCCCGAGGGTCTCGGGAACGGATCGCAGCGTCCGATCGCTCGCTCGACCGCCCTGTCGTAGGCAGCTAGTCCCGAGGATTTCAGCTTGACCGGAGCCGAGGCCTTGGAGCCGTCGGGCAGCAGACTGATCCGGTACTCGGCGACATGCTCGCCTCGGCGCAGATTCGCAGGCACCTGATAGGCGATGTAGGGACGGATGCAGGAGACGACCCTTGCGGTATAGCTTGCGCTCACGGTGCCGCGAAGGTTCTGAATGAGTGCATCGGGAGTGCCCTTGCGCGAGCCCACGCGGCCGTCCCTGGTGACGGGAGCTCCGGTGATTCGGGCGAGTTCGGCCTGGCGCATCTGGCGGATGATGCGATCCTGTTCGGCCTTGCGCTTTTCCTCGGCGATGCGCTTTTGTTCAGCCGCCTTGCGCTCCTGCTCAAGACGTTCCTGTTCAAGGCGCTTCTTCTCCTCGGCAATGCGCTTCTCTTCGGCGATCCTGCGTTCCTCTTCGAGCCGTTTTTCTTCTGCCAGCCGTTTTTCCTCGGCAAGGCGCTTTTCTTCAGCCTCGCGGCGCTCCATCTCGATGCGTTCCTGTTCGATGCGCTCCTTTTCGAGGCGGATCTTCTCCTCGCGCTCGGCCTCGGCCTTGAGCTGCTCCTGCTCAAGGTTCTTGAGTTCCTCCTGAAGACGCTTCTCGTCGTCCTGGACGGCCTGCTGCTCGGCTGGATCCGGCTCGGGCTGCTTGGGCTGCTCGGGTGTTTGAGGCTCGTCCTCCTTGAGGCGCTCGGGTTCTGGCTCGGGCGCCTTCTCGGCCGGCAGCTCGCGCACATTGCCGCCAGCGGTTTCGGCAGAGGCGTCCTCGGGGGCCCAGAGTTCTGCATAGTAGGTCTCGGCATCGGTGTTCCACTGAAACACCGAGATCAGACCGAAGAGCAGAACGCCGTGCACGAGAAGGGCGCCGAGAAAGCCGACGGGGCTGTCGCTTATGCGCTGGTTCGCGGGGCGTAAGTCGTGAGACGAGATCATGGATGGCATCCGGACTTACTTGCCCCGCTCGATCTGCAGCGCAAGGCCCACTCTCTGGACCTCGGCCTGCTGCAGGCGGCGCATGACATTGACGACCTGTTCATAGCGGGCGTCCTTGTCTGCGGAGATGATAACGGGGGTCGCAACCTCGCCGCTTTGCGCTCCCTTGACGGAAGCGATGAGCGCGGGCATGTCGACGGACTGGATCTTGCCCTTCACCTTGATGGCGAGGCGGTTGTCCGCGTACACGATGACCTCGACGGGATTTTGCGGCGCGGTGCTCGCCTTGCTCACCTTGGGCAGGTTCACGACCGAGGGGTTCACGAAGGGCGCCGCCACCATCAGAATGACGACGAGCACCAGCATCACGTCGATGTAGGGAACGACATTCATGTCGCTCATCATGCGGCGGCGCTTCACGCTGCTCAGGCTTCTCAGTGCCATGATGTTCTGGTCTCCCGGGCTCTAGTGCTGACGGGCGAGGATGTTCAGATACTCCTCGGAGAAACTGTCGAAGCGGCTCGTGATGCGCTCCAGGCGGTTCGCAAAGTAGTTGTATGCGGCCGTTGCCGGGATGGCGGCGAACAGGCCGATGGCCGTAGCGACAAGCGCTTCGGCGATGCCGGGAGCGACGACCGCGAGCGAAACGTTCTCAAGCGTGGAAAGGCCCGTAAACGCATTCATGATGCCCCAGACCGTGCCGAAAAGGCCGATGTAGGGGGAAACCGAGCCGATCGAGGCAAGCAGCGGCAGCCCGCGCTCGAGGTCATCGACCTCGCGCTGGAAGACGGCGGTCATGGCGCGGCGAACGCCAGAGAGCAGCTCCACCTGGGGGCGGCCTGAGAGTTTCAGGAACTCGGTCATGCCGGCCGCGAAGATGCGCTCTTCGGCGCATGTGCGGTCGCGCCTTGAGGTAGCGGTCTCGTAAAGCTTGGCAAGATCAGCACCGGACCAGAAGCGCTTTTCAAACTCATTCGTCTCGCGCAGCGAGCGGGAAAGCACGATGGACTTGCTGAAGATCGTGGCCCAGCTGGCAAGCGAAGCGAGCAGCAGCAGGCCGAGCACGCACTGCACGACAACAGAGGCGTTCATCACCAGCGTGATGATGGAAAGATCAGCGGATGCGTTCATTTGGATGTTTCGCAGACAAAAGGTGAAAAGAGATTGACCAGGTTTTCGGGCAGCGGTACGGGACGGCCGTTTTCAGCGCTGACGGCGCCGCACCGGATCAGGCCGGAGCAGATGAGTTCCTCGCCGCGGAAAATGTCCTGCTGGAAGATGACTGATGCGTGGCGCAGCGACTTGATTCGCGAGCGTACCGTGAGCAGATCGTCAAGCCGTGCGGAGCGCCTGAACGAAAGTTCGGCTCCGGCAACAACGATGACAAGACCCTCTTCGCCCGCGAGCGCCCGCTGGCCGATGCCGACGGCGCGCAGCAGCTCGCCGCGCGCACGCTCCATGTAGCGCAGATAATTGGCGTGATAGACGATGCCGCCGGCATCGGTATCCTCCCAATAGATCCGAAGGGTATGTTCGAAAGTCTTTTCAGTCATTGGAAATATTTTCTCAGAGCGCAGTCTGTGCATAATTAGATGGCGCATTTTTCCGGCATCTGATGTGGCGGAAAAGTTAAAGCAAACTGCGCGCAGAATGTTGAGTATATAACGGATTTGGGGATTCCCGTTGAATTTTTGGTGCAAAGGTATCCGAAAGAGAGCTTGCAGAGGGCTTGCCGCCGCTCTGTGCGCGTCTTTGCTGCTCAGTGGATGCACTGAGCCGGTGAACGCTCCGAGAGCCCTTTCCGACTATTCGACGAATACCATCTTCTCGAGCTTCTCGGGGCGCAGTCCCAAGACGCTTGACCCTCAGGTCTCCTATTCCTCCGATGAGTCGGTCTACACGTATCAGGTGTACGAGGCGCTCTATCAGTACCACTATCTGAAAAGGCCCTATGAGGTGATTCCGCTCATCGCCGAGCGGGTCGTTGCGCCCCGATATCTTGATGAGCAGGGCAGGGAACTGCCGCCCGAGGCTCCCGCCCGGCAGATTGCGCAAAGCGTCTACCGGATTCCCATCAAGAAGGGGGTGCTCTTTGCGCCGCACCCTGCCTTTGCAAGGAGCGCTGACGGGGGGTATCTCTATCACAGCCTGCCGCTTGAAGAGGCCCGGCGTCTTGCCAGCCCCTTGGAGCTCAAGGAGCGCGGCACGCGGGAATTGACGGCCGAGGACTTCGTCTACGGGATCAAGCGGCTCGCCGATCCCCGGCTCGTGAGTCCGCTGCTCGGGCTCATGACGCCCTATATTCCAGGACTCGCTGACCTGTCAGAGCGGCTGCAGGAGCGCGTGAAGTCGCTCTCGGGGGATCTGTGGATGGACTTGCGCGATGAGCCGCTCGAGGGCGTGCGCGCGCTGGGCACCCATACGCTCGAGATCACGATCCGCGGGAAGTATCCGCAGTTCGACAACTGGCTGGCGATGGTCTTTTTCGCGCCGATGCCCTGGGAGGCGGATCGCTTCTATGCCAATCAGGGATTGCGCGAGAACAATATTTCGCTTGCGACCTGGCCCGTCGGCACGGGGCCCTACATGCTGACCGAATCGCGCACGAATCGCGAGCATGTCCTCGAGCGCAACCCGAACTATCGGCTCGACACGTACCCCTGCGAGGGAGAGCAAGGGGACCGGGAGCGGGGGCTGCTTGATGCCTGCGGCAAGCCCCTTCCCTTTGCCGATCGCATCGTCATGACGCTTGAAAAGGAGGCGGTGCCGACCACGTCGAAGTTCCTTGCGGGCTACTACGACAGCCCGTACATCACGCGGATCGACATCGGCACGGGGTTCCTCGTTGCTGCCGAGGACAGCCCGGAGAAGGCCGACCTGTACCGCGCCCGGCGCCTTCAGTTCCCCAAGGCCTTCGAGGCCAACAACCAGTACCTGGGCTTTAATTGGCTCGATCCCGTGGTGGGGGCGGGGAGAACTCCCGAGGAGGCGCGCCGCAACAGGCTGCTGCGCCAGGCGATTTCGATTGCGATCGACTGGGAGGAGCACATCGCGATTTTCGAGCGGGGGCAGGCTACTGCCGCCAACGGACCCGTTCCGCCCAGCCTTTTTGGCTACCGGGAGGACGGGCCGACGGCATTCAATCCGGTCGTGTACCGGCATGATGCCGAGGGCCGTCCCGTGCGGCGCTCGATCGAAGAGGCTCGGGAACTGCTGAGGCAGGCGGGCTATCCGGGCGGCGTTGATGCTGCAACCGGCAGGCCTCTTGTGCTGCACTTTGACTGGCAGAGCGCCTCTCCCGGCTCCAAGGCGTTTCTCGAGTGGATGACGCGGCAGTTCGCCAAGATCGGCATCCAGCTCGAAGTGCGTGCCACCGACTACAACCGCTTCATGGACAAGATGATCCGGGGTGTTGCGCAGATCTACCTCTGGGGGTGGCTTGCGGACTACCCGGATGCGGAGAACTTCCTCATGCTGCTCTACGGCGGCAACCGCAAGGCCGGAAGCGTGAGCGGCGGAGAGAACGCCTCGAACTACTCAAACCCCGAATACGACCGGCTCTTCGAGCAGATGAAGTACCTTGCCGAGGGCGAACAAAAGCAGCAGCTCATCGACCGGATGGTGCGCATCGCGCAGCAGGACGCTCCGTGGAGCTTCGGGTACTTCGCCGCTTCGGCGGCCGCCGTGCACCATTGGGTCGGCAACGTGAAGCCGACGCTTGTCGTGAACAACAAGCTCAAATACATGAGCATTGATGCCGCAGAGCGCGCCTCGGCGATCCGCGCCTGGAACCGGCCCGTGATCTGGCCGCTTGCCGTGCTCGCGGCTCTGGCGGTTGGATTCGTGCTCGCCGTCCTGCGGCATGTGCGCCGGGTGCAGGGCGAAACGGCCAGGGCAGGGAGGCGGACATGATCCGGTACCTCGTGCGGCGCATTCTGTACGGCGCGCTGATCCTTGCCGGCGTGAACCTGCTCACGTTCATGCTCTTTTTCGCCGTGAACACGCCCGATGACATGGCTCGCCTAGCAATCGGCGGCAGACATGTCACGGCGCAGGCGATCGAGCAGTGGAAGAGCGCGCACGGGTACGATCTTCCGCTCTTTTACAACGGCGCTGAGAAGGGGGCCGATGCGGTGCGAAAGACCGTGTTCTACACGCGAAGCGTTCCGCTCATGCGGTTTGATTTCGGCCTCTCTGACGCAGGGCGCAGCATCAACCGGGAGATCATCGAGCGCGCGGGGCCGTCGCTTGCGCTTGCCGTGCCGACGTTCATTCTGGGGCTCATTGTCATGGTGAGCTTTTCATTGCTCCTTGTGATGGTGCGGCGCACGCGGCTTGAATGGTGGGGCGTAGCCTTCAGCGTTGCCGTGATGAGCGTCTCCTCGCTCTTTTACATCATTCTCGGTCAGTGGCTCTTTGCCAAGACGCTGCGGCTCGTGCCCGTCTCGGGTTTCATGGACGGCTGGCGCATGGCGGTGTTTCTGCTGCTGCCTGTGGCGATCGGCGTGTTCTCCCGGCTTGGCAGCGACACGCTCCTATATCGTGCGCTTTTTCTCGAAGAGGTTGGAAAGGACTATGTGAGAACGGCGCGGGCGAAAGGCGCGTCCGAATCGCGGGTTCTTTTCGTGCATGTTCTGGGCAACGCCATGCTGCCGATTCTCACGAGCACGGTCTCGGTGCTGCCGCTCCTGTTCATGGGGTCGCTCGTGATGGAAAGCTTCTTTGGCATTCCGGGGCTGGGCTCGTACACGATCGACGCCATCAACGCACAGGACTTCTCCATCGTGCGCGCCATGGTGTTCCTCGGAACGGCAGCCTACATCGCGGGCCTGATCCTCACGGACATCGCCTACACTCTGGCCGACCCCAGGGTCCGCTTCAGGTAGGGGGGCGCGAAGATGAGTTCGGTGAAGTTCGTGATCCTTTACACAGACGTTGTCATGTGGCTGCTGCTCGTCCTGCTTGCGCTAGCCGCGCGCCACGCATGGGTGAGTCCTTCGCTCAGAACCAAGTGGGCCCGCGTGGCCGGCAACCCGACGGCAGTTGCCTGTGCGGCGATCCTCGCGGCTTTCCTTGCCGTAGCCCTGGCTGACAGCGTGCATTTCCGGGGGCAGGTGGGAGTGGCCCGGGACGGCAGCCCTGTGTACGCGACGG
>DNLN01000102.1:6308-8060 GCA_003488465.1 Sutterella sp.
TGTGTACGCGACGGCAACGAGCTCGCTGCTTGACGCCGCAGTCGGCCGCCATATCGCACCGAGGGAGCGGAGCTACTCAGTGCCTTTTGCCATCCGGGACTTTGACAAGACGCCGAGGATCGGCGCGCTCAAGTCCGCCCGGGAGTATCAGCGCCTCACGGGCGTGGCGCAGGGGCTCACGGATGAAGAGGCCGCCCGAAAGCGCGTGCAGGACATTGCGCTCGGAGTCCTTTGCGGTCTTGCGGCAGCCGCGCTTGGCTGCCTGCTTCTATCGGTTCTTTACAAGCGCAAAGGGAAATCCAGCCTGAGGCGCATGTTCGCCCGGGACAACCGAGCGCGGCCAGCAATTCTTGTGCTGCTCGCTCTTCTTGCGATCGCGGGGTTCCTCGCCCTCGTCTGGCCGCGCTGGCACGTGTTCGGGACGGACAGCACGGGCAATGACGTGCTTTACAGCGCGATCAAGTCCATCCGCACGGCCGTGGTGATCGGCTCGCTTGCGACGCTCTCGACGCTGCCCTTTGCCGTGACGCTCGGCATTGCGGCGGGGTATTTCAAGGGGTGGATCGATGACCTCGTGCAGTACGTGTACACAACGATTTCCTCGATTCCGTCGGTGCTGCTCATCGCGGCGTCCGTGCTGATGATCCAGGTGTTCATCGACAAGAATCCGCTAGCCTTTGAAACGGGACTGGAGCGGGCCGACGTGCGGCTCTTTAGCCTTGCGGTCATCATCGGCGTGACGGGCTGGGCGGGCCTTGCCCGGCTTTTGCGTGCTGAAACGATGAAGGTGTCGGCAATGGACTTCGTGACGGCGGCAAGAGCCTTCGGCGTCTCGGCTCCGGGCATCATGCTGCGGCACATCCTGCCCAACGTGGTGCACATCGTGCTGATCGTCGCCGTGCTCGATTTTTCGGGAATCGTCCTGTACGAGGCGGTGCTCTCCTATGTCGGCGTCGGCGTGGATCCGGTGACGGAATCCTTCGGAACGATGATCAATGCCGCGGCCTCGGAAATGAGCCGCACGCCCGCCGTCTGGTGGAACCTGGCGGCAAGTTTCCTCTTCATGTTCACGCTCGTGCTCTCGGCCAATCTCTTTGCTTCGGGTGTGCGCGACGCCTTCGACCCGAGGGGAGGCGCGCGGCGATGAAGCTTTCCGTAAGGCATCTTTGCGTTGACATCCACTCCCCCCGGGGCGAAGTGCACGCCGTGCGTGACGTGAGTTTTGAGATCGAGGGCGGAGAAACCCTCGCGCTAGTCGGCGAATCGGGGTGCGGCAAGTCCATGACGGCGCTTGCGCTCATGCGCCTGCTGCCGCCCGGGGCCGCCGTGACCTCCGGCGAGGTGCTCCTTGACGGCACGGATCTGCTTTCGCTCACCGAGCGCGAGATGCGCAGGGTGCGCGGCGGACTCGTTTCGATCATTTTCCAGGATCCGGCCACGGGTCTGAACCCCGTGATGACCGTGGGAGATCAGATTGCAGAAGTGCTCCTTTTGCATGGCTGCTCCTCAAGGCGCGAGGCGCACGAAGCAGCCCGGGGCTGGCTTGAGCGCGTGGGAATTGACCATCCGCAGGCGCGCATGAAGGCTTTTCCGCATGAACTCTCGGGCGGCCAGAAGCAGCGCGTCATGATCGCCATGGCGCTCGCGTGCAACCCGAAGATCCTGATCGCGGACGAGCCGACGACCGCCCTGGACGTCACGATCCAGGCGCAGATCATGCGCCTGCTCAAGGATCTCAAGGAGAAGATGGGC
>DNLN01000224.1:0-3506 GCA_003488465.1 Sutterella sp.
CGTTAAATTCCGGTGAAACCGAGTCAGTGGCGATTCGCAGTCTCTCCGCCATTTCGGACGGAGATAAGGTGGTCGCAGAAGCTCTGAAGTAACTTGGAACCCCACGACTTTAGTCGTCGGGAGCTGTCAGGTCTTCGGAAAGAAGCATGAGAAGGGGCTTGCCGAACTGCTCCTTGGTATTGTCGCCCCAGAGGAGCTCCCCCCGGGTGTCAACGCCCACCGCGTAGCCCGGAGCCTGAACCGCACGATAGACCTTCCTGCCCGCAGCCTTGGCGCCCGTCCGTGGCTCGTATTTTCCCGGGAGCGCATAGTGCATCGCAAGCGTCACGCGGCCCTCCAGCATTGAGGGACAGCCGAGCTCGGCGAGCGTCTGGTAATAGGGATCGGAGCTCCCGATTTTTTCGGTCATGGCGCAGTCAATGCGGCCGTCAAGCGACGCCATCATGTGACAAATAATGCATGGCCTAATCGTTTTTCCTTTATTATCAACATGAGTTTCTTATGCTAATTTCCCCGGAAGGACATCTTTTGCGCACCGGTGCGGGAGTCTCGAAGAAGGCCTTTCCCTGTCAGCCTCCCGCCTCGCAGGGCTTTCCCCCATCCTAATGCGGGGCCGCGCCCGCCGCCTCTCCGATCCGCGCAGTTTGCTAGCGGATTCTTGCGGGCGGCCGCCATCAGTGCGCCACCTATAATGGGAAAACCTTGTTCATCCCCGAAGGGACCAGCCATGCTCATCCGCAAAGCCGAGCAGCGGGATCTGCCCCGCCTGCTTGAGATCTACAACCGGGAGGTCGTGAACGGCACCGCCACGTTCGACCTGGAGCCCCTCACCCTTGCCGAGCGGCAGAAGTGGTTCGATGCGCACAACAGGGACAATCATCCGCTGCTTGTTGCAGAGGTTGAGGGCGTTGCGGTCGGGTACGCAAGCCTGTCAAGATTTCACGAGAAGGCCGCGTACGGCACGACGGTCGAACTGTCGGTCTACGTTGAGCCCGCCCACTGCGGCAGGGGCATCGGGCAGACGCTCGCGCGTGCGGTGATTGATTCGGCACGGGCCGATCCCCGCACGCACCGCGTGGTCTCGCTTGTCACCGCGAGCAATACGGCAAGCCGCAGACTCCACGAGAAGCTGGGCTTTCGCCACGTCGGCACCATCACCGAGGCCGGGATGAAGTTCGGCCGGTTCCTTGACGTCGACTACTGGGAGCTTGCCGTGTAGAAGCAATTCGGGGCGCCAGCCGCGCGACACATCAAGCGGTCACGGGCGAGCGCCCCGGTCCATGTCAGGAAATTGAGCCTGAGCTATTTGCGGTCCAGACCGAACGCGTCATGCAGGGCGCGGACGGCAAGTTCCATGTACTTGTCCTCGATCACGAGCGAGACCTTGATCTCGCTCGTGCCGATCATGAGGATGTTGATGCCCTCGCGGGACAGAGCCTGGAACATCTTGCTTGCGACGCCCGCGTGAGTGCGCATGCCGATGCCGACCACGGAAACCTTGGCGATCGAGGTGGAGCTGTCGACGCGCTTTGCGCCCGTTGCCGGAACGACCTCGCTGTTAAGCACTTCGAGAGCCTTGGGCAGGTCGCCCTTCGGGCAGGTGAACGTGAAGTCGGTCGTCTCCTCGCCGACGTTCTGCACGATCATGTCGACGTCAACATTGGCGGCGGCGATCGGTCCGAGAATCTTGTAGGCGACACCCGGGGTGTTGGGAATCTGAACGAGCGTAATCTTGGCCTCGTCACGGGTGAAGGCGATGCCGGAAACAAGGGCTTTTTCCATATTGGGATCTTCCTCAAACGAAATCAATGTACCGGAAACCGCTTCCTCTTCCACGGGGATATCCGGGTCGGTCAGGCTGGAGAGCACGCGCAGGGGCACGTGGTACTTGCCGGCGAATTCAACGCTGCGGATCTGCAGAACCTTCGAGCCGAGGCTCGCGAGTTCAAGCATTTCCTCAAAGCTGATGGCCTCGAGCTTGCGGGCCTTGGGTTCAATGCGCGGGTCGGTCGTGTAGACGCCGTCGACATCGGTGAAGATCAGGCACTCCTCGGCCTTGAGGGCCGCCGCAAGCGCCACCGCCGACGTATCCGAGCCGCCTCGGCCGAGCGTGGTCACGTTGCCTTCGGGATCGCGTCCCTGAAAGCCCGCCACGATCACCACGCGGCCCTTGTTGAGTTCGGCGAGCATCTTTTCGTTGTCGATGCTCTGGATTCTGGCCTTGGTGTAGGCCGAATCGGTATGCACGGCAACCTGCGAGCCGTTGAAGCTCACGGCGTCCACGCCGATATCCTTCAGGGCCATGGCGAGCAGACCGATGCTCACCTGCTCGCCCGTGCTGGCGATGACGTCAAGTTCCCGGGGATCGGGATTGGCCTGAATCTGCTTGGCAAGGGCAATCAGGCGGTTGGTCTCTCCGCTCATGGCGGACACGACAACGACCATCTGCTTGCCGGCACGGTGCCATTTGGCCACGCGGCGCGCAACGTTCTTGATGCGCTCGGGGCTGCCCATGGAAGTGCCGCCGTACTTGTGAACGATAATCGACATTTGCTGGAACTCTCTCCGTCAAAAAACCGATGATTTGGGTTTGCGGCCGATTCGGCCAATTCTGACTAGTCTTTTTACATCAATTGATGCCGCTTTGGAAAATTCCCCTTCCCGGCCGTTGATTGCACAAGCCGCCACATGCGGAAAATGATCTAAGACAATCCGCCAATAGGCCGGAATCGAGGATTTCCTCATCTTTTTCCGAAAAAGTGTTGCAAGCAACAATTTTTAGAATAGTCAGCGCCTGCGCTCGATCCCGGGGGCTGCGGCAAAAAGCGTGATGCCAAGGACGATGAACCCGAGCGCGAGTGCCTCATGCACGCCGATCGTCTCGCCCATGAAAAGGCATCCGACGGAAATTGTGAGGAGCGGATTGAGGTACTGGATGATCCCGAGGACAGCAAGCGGAAGCCGCTGTGCGGCAAACGAGTATGCGACCATGGGAATGGAGGTGACAATGCCGGTGCCGAAAAGCAGGCCCCAGAGCCAGGGCGTGCCGCCCGTGAGGAAGTGCCCCTCGCCAGAAACGGAAAGAGCGATGAGATAGGCGGCGGCAAACGGCAGCAGCAGCGCATGCTCAAGCCCCGTGCTCAGCATGGCGTTCACGCGCACCAGTTTCTTCACGGCGCTGTATGCGGCCCAGGTGGAGGAAACGCCGATCGCGATGAAGGGCAGCCTGCCAAGGCTCGCCACCATGACCGCCAGTCCGCAGGCGGCAAGGGCGACCGCGGCGCACCGCAGCGCGCTCAGCCGCTCGCCAAGGAAGATCGCTCCGAAGAGCACCGTCATGAGCGGCGTGAGGAACATGCCGATGCCAAGCTCCACCACCCTCTCAAGGTGCGCTCCCAGAATGTTGACGAGCCAGTTCAGGCTCGCAAAGGCGGCTGCCGCAAAAATGAGCGCCGTCTGCCGTGGCTCGCGCATCAGGAAGGACAGTGCCCCCCTCACCTCCTGCA
>DNLN01000224.1:3537-4004 GCA_003488465.1 Sutterella sp.
CGCTTTAGGAGGGAGAGCGCGCCCCTTGCCTCCCGCATCCTGCCGCTCAGGACGAGCGCAAGCGCGATGCACGCAACGGCCCAGACGATTCTGTGGCAGAGCACCTCAAGGGGCAGCGCCTGCGCCGTGCGGCTCCAGTAAAGCGGCATCATGCCCCAGATGGCGTACGAGACGAGTGCGGCCGCAAGGCCCGCCCTGCCCGCTCCATCCGATTTTCCCAGTGACTGCATGGTCTCTCCTCTGCCCGTGGCAAGCCCTCCAGCGGGCCCCGCCTGATGACGCTTGCCGCATTCGGTGAATCATAACGAGAGAATTTTTGCATTTGCTCTTGCAAATGATTCTCATTTACTTTATACTGCTCGTCACTGGGAAACAGCTGACAGCATTCTCAAGGCGTCAAATGGGGTCGGCGCCGCTGTCTCGAACAGCCTTTCTTCTGCCGTTTTCTCCTGCGGCAAAGGCCGGTT
>DNLN01000056.1 GCA_003488465.1 Sutterella sp.
ATCTCTAGGCCGAAGATCGCGGCCCAGGGGACGGTTCTGCCAAAGAGGATCGCCGTGATGGGACGCGTGCCGCCCGCCGTGAGCTCGCCCAGCGTACCGAGCCGTACGTCGCGCGTGTAAACGCCCACCAGCGTGAGGATGGCCGCAAGCGAGAGCATGCCCGGGATGAGCGTTGCGAGCAGATAGGCCGAGTAGTTGAAGTTGCTGTTGCCCGCAAGGAGCGCATCGCCCTTCAGGGTGAAAAGCCGCTCGGCCGCGCCCTTGGCGCCGGCGCCGATGGCGGCGCTCTTTGCCGCGAGCCGCTCAAGGGAAATCGAGGCGAGGGCGCTTTTGATGTCGAACTCGAGGACCGTGGCGATGGCGTAGTAGGTCTTGTTCAGGTGCACCTCGATCGCGCTCGTGTGCCGGCCCGCCTCGCGGTCCGCCGACCAGTGCTTGGGGAAGACGACAAGGCCGTAGAGCCTGCCGGCCGCCATGTCGTTCTTTGCGGCCGAGGCCGAGTCGTAGCGCTCGAACGCAACGCTCGGAAGGGCAGCGAGTTGCATCGCCGTTTCGCGGCTTTCCGCCGAGAGGTCCTCATCGACAAGTCCCACCGGCAGAGCGCGCATCAGTCCGTCGCCCATCACGAAGATCGTGAGCGCCACCCAGATGAGCGGCATCACGATGCCGGTGAAGGCGAGCCAGGGATTGCTGCCGATTTCCTGCAGTTCGGCCCTGGCGCTGGCTAGGAGCGTGCGAAGGTAGGACATCTCTCGCTTGAGGTGGGCTCGGTTGCGGGCCTAGCGCTCGACGATCGCGCTCATGCCGGGACGCAGCTTCGCGCTCTCGGTGACGGGCCGGGCGCGCACTTCAAACGTGCGGATGTCGTAGCCGCTCGACTGTCGGGTGGAGCGCCAGGTGGCGTATTCGCCGCGCGGATTGATGAAGTACACGCGCAGCTTCACGGTGCCGTCCGTGGCGGGAACCTTCGCGGTGAGCTCGGTGCCGACCTCGATGCCGGGCAGTTCATCTTCGCGCACGTTGAACACGACCCACTTGTCGGCGTGATCAAGGATCGAGACGATCGGAAAGCCCGCGGGGACCACTTCGCCCGCATGCAGCACGATGCGGGTCACTTCGCCCGAGACCGGGGCGCGCAGTTCGGCTTCGCCCGCAAGGCTCGTCACCTCGGCAACGCCCTGGGCTGCCTTTTCGGCCATGCTCGAGGCCGCGACCTTTTCGTCGGCGCGCGCGCCGGTGAGCGCCATGTCGTACTGGCTCTTAGCGGCGCTCGCAAGGTTTTTCGCGCTCAGCAGATTGGCTCGCGCCTCATCCTCCTTCTGTGCCGAGATGAGGCCCTCCTTGTAAAGCGCATGCACGCGCTCGTAGGTCTTGGCGGCAAGCGTGCTGCCGGCCTGGGCGCGTTCGTACTGCGCCTTGGCGGCGGCGATCTGCTCGACGCGGGCGCCTTCGTCAACGAGGCGCGACTGGGCGTTTGCCGCTTGCTGCTGGGCCTTCACCTGGCCGAGCTTGGCTTGAAGTTCGGGGATTTCGATCCGGGCGAGCAGGTCGCCTTTCTTCACGCGGTCGCCTTCCTTGACGAGGATCTCGCCGATGCGGCCGGGAATCTTGGCCGCGGCCTGGATCGAGCGGGCGTCAACCATGCCCTGCAGGGGCACCTTCACCGGTTCGGAAGCCTTCCAGAGGCCGGCCGCAACAAGCACGCCGAGGGCTGCCACAACGAGACCGCCGACGACAAGTCCTGAGGGCTTCCTCTGAGCGGATCTGGCGGGAATGTTCTGAGTGTCTGTCATGATGAAAACGGTGCGCGGAAAACGGTTTTTTAGTGTTCAAGAATGTTGGAGCTGTCGCTGGCCGACACGACGAATTCGTCCATGCGGCCCGCTACGGCGTGCAGGCTCGCCCAGGCGAGCACGAACTTGTAGGCCGCAACGCGCCGGGCGATTTCGGCGCCGATCAGGCGGGTGCGAGCGTCATCAAGGTCGTTGGCCGTCGAGAGACCCTCGCTGAAGGCCTTTTCCCGCATCCGCAGATTCTCGCGGGCGAGGTCAAGCGTGGAGAGCGTGAGCTGGTACTCGTCGCGCGACTGAACGCTCTTCAGGTAGGCGGTTTCGATGCCCACTGCAATCTGGTTCTCGGCTTCGCTGCGGGCGGCCTGCGCCTTGTTGACCAGGGCTCGGGCCGAGGCGATGCTCGCGTTTCTGTCGTGGTTGTCCCAGAGCGTGAAGCGCACGCCGACGCCGGCGAGCCAGTCGGGTTCGGTGATCGCAAGGTAGTGCCGGATGAGGTTCTTGCGGGCAAAGGCGTAGACCTGGGGCTTCCAGGCGGCTTCAGCCGCGGTGACGCCCTGTTCGGCCATGTTGCGCTTGGCGTCGATCGAGGCAAGCGTCGGATTGAAGGAGAGGGCCTTTTTCTGCCAGCCGGAGAGCGTTCCTAGGTCTCCGGGGACGATGAACAGGGGCGTGTTCAGCTTGCCCACCGAGGGCTCGCGCAGCATCCGCGCAAGTTCGGTCTCGGCGACCTGCCGGTCGGTGCGGGCGCCGGCGAGCTCGCGCTGCGCCTTGTCGCGGTTTACTTCAACGGTGAGCCGCTCGAGCTTGCTGATGAGGCCCTTTTGCTCAAAGCGCTTTGCCTTTTCGAGCTCCTTTTGCTGCTGGCCGAGCATTTCCTCGCGAAGATGCTCGACCGAGCGGGCGAGTTGCACGCCAAAGTACTTCTTCGCCAGATCCGCGTCGACGGCATCGGCTTGGGCCTGTTCGTTGGCGCGGGACTCAAAGAGGCCCGCCTCGTCAGCCGAGATCTTTGCCGAGATCGCGCCGCCCGCGTAGATCGGCATTTCCGCGGACAGCAGCGCGCGCGGGCCGTCCAGATTGTCCCTGAAGGTGAGCGGCACGGAGATGCCGTCGATGTGCAGGAGCCGGGGCAGGGCGCCCGGCAGGGGAAGCGTCTTTTCGCCGAGGTCGACCTTCTTTCGCCCCCAGACCTGCTTCACGTCGATTTCGACCCTTGGGCCGTGCAGGGAGCGGTCGCTCTCAAGCTGCTGGGCGCGGTGCTCGGTTTCAGCCGACTGGATCCGGATTTTGTCCGAGCGCTCGCGCGAGATGGCTCTTGCCGAGGCAAAGTCAAGCGGGGCGGCTGTCTGGGCGGCAGCAGCCAGGGAAACGAGAGCGCACGATAGGGCGATGACAAGACGGCGCATGGGACAGAAAAACGTTGAAAAACAGTTGCGGGCACGCATGCCGGAAAACCCGGAATTCTAGCGGCAGACGGGACTTGTGGATACACAGGAAAGGAGGAATTTCTAGGGAAGTTGTTGGTTTCAGGCGAGCACGCGAGGAGAGCCTTGCCGTGGAACGAGCGTTTGATGAGGATGCCGCCGAATTTGTGTTCAGCCTGGCCGACGGCGGTAAGAACTTCTCTGGTTGCAAGACATTTCGCCTTTGCTATGCAACCCAGAAAAATCCCGGTCATCCGCGAGAATGCCGGGGCTTGCGCTTCTTGGCGGATCTGCTTCTTATGCGGAAACTACCTCACGAGCGGCTTCGGGAGCCTGGGGCTGCACCTCAGCTGCGGGCTTCCCGATCAGAAATTCCTCCATCAGATGACCGGCCTCAAGGGCGGCGGTGAACGCACGGTGCTTGGTGCCGCGGCCCGTTCAGTTTTCTCCCGTCGGC
>DNLN01000079.1:0-7263 GCA_003488465.1 Sutterella sp.
AGGAAAAATCCGCGGAGAGCCGGTTCAGGCAAGGCGCTGGTTTTAGTTATCTTGTCAGGCAGCTCCCGAGTATGGAAAAGAGCACAGTGGGGAGGGCTGGCATCTGTCCGCAAACGGCTTGTCGGACGCGGCAGGCAACCCGGTCGCTCCAAGGCTTGCCGCGAGCCGTTTCGGCAGAGGGCGCCATTGTAAAGAAATTTGCGATGGATTTGGTCTGCCGCGGTGCTTCGGTCAGTCGCGCGAAACACTCCTGTATCATGCCGCTCGTTGTCTGTTCGGAAGCATCCCGAACGAGGAGTGTGAAAAAAATGTCAGATCTCAAGATTGAAGAGCTCAAGGTCGGCACGGGCGCCGAGGCGAAGGCGGGCGACGAGGTTCGCGTGCACTACACGGGCTGGCTCACCGACGGCACGAAGTTTGATTCGAGCGTGGACCGCGGACAGCCCTTTTCCTTCACCCTGGGCGTCGGAATGGTGATCAGGGGCTGGGACGAGGGCGTCGCGGGCATGAAGGTGGGCGGCAAGCGCAAGCTCACCATCCCGGCGCACCTTGGCTACGGCGCGCGCGGCGCAGGGCGCGTGATTCCGCCCAATGCGACGCTCGTCTTTGAGGTCGAGCTGCTCGGCATTACCGAAGTTCCCGCCGAGGGCGAGCTTGTGATCGAAGAGGTGCTCGAGGGCAAGGGCGAGGCTGCCGCGAACGGCCGCACGGTGCGCGTGCACTATCGCGGCTGCCTTGAGGACGGAACCGTGTTCGACTCGAGCTACGAGCGGGGCGATCCGATCGAATTTCCGCTCGGCGCCGGCATGGTGATCGCCGGCTGGGAGCAGGGCCTGCAGGGCCTGAAGGTGGGCGGCAAGCGCAAGCTGAGGATCCCGTACAACCTGGGCTACGGCGCCCAGGGCTATCCCGGCGTGATTCCTCCCTACGCCACGCTGATTTTCGATGTGGAGCTGGTGGGCCTTGACTAGGCCGCTCGGTTGAGCCGCGCAGGCCGGCTTTGGCCTGCCGCGGTGATCGGGGGTGCCTGAATGCCGCTCGCTAGAGCGTGATGAGCCCGAAGGGGCGAAGCAGCTGCGCCGTTTCAAACACGGGCAGCCCCATGATGCCGGAATACGATCCCTCGATCGAGCGGATGAAGAACCCGGCAAGTCCCTGAATCCCATAGCCGCCGGCCTTGTCATAGGGCTCGGAGGTCGCAATGTAATCCTCGATCTGCTTGCGGGTCATGTGCGAGAACGTGACGTGCGAGATGCTGATCACCGTCTTGAGGTTCTTTTCGTCCGTACCGACTGTCACGGCCGTGCGCACTTCATGCGTATGGTCCGAAAGCCGGATCATGAAACCGCGGGCCTCGTCCCTGTCGCGTGGCTTGCCGAGAATCTTGCCGTTGATCACCACGATCGTGTCGGCTGCAAGAACGGGAGCGGCGGGGAGGTTTTCTGCCCGGATCCGCTCGATCGCCTGCAGCGCCTTCGAGCGCGAGATGCGCACGACGTAGTCCTCGGGCGGCTCGTCCAAGCCCTGGATTTCATCGCCTTCGTAGGCGGTGAGCTGATCCTTGCCTGCGACAAGCAGCGTAATGTCGGTAATCCCCATCTGCTCAAGGATCTGCCTGCGGCGGGGGCTTTTGCTCGCGAGATAAAGCGCTGTCATTTTGAGAAAACTTTTGTGATCAAGCTCGGTGATAGGGGTGGTTGTTCAGGATCGACCATGCCCGATAGATCTGCTCGCAGAGCAGCACTCGGGCAAACGCATGCGGCAGCGTCATGGAGCTCACCCGCATCATGAGCCGGCAGGAGTCCTTCAGGGACTTGTCCAGACCATCGGCGCCGCCGATCAGGAACGTGACGCCGACGCCTTCATTCTTCCAGCCGTCGATTTTCCGGGCAAAGTCCATCGTGGTGAGGTCTCGGCCGTGCTCGTCGAGCGCAACCACGATGTCGCCGTGCGGAATCGCCTTGCGGATGCGTTCGGCTTCAAGCGACATGAGTTTGGCGGTGGGCTGGCCGGCGCGGGGCTCGGCCTTCACTTCCTTCACGGCGACGGTGAAGTCCTTGGGAAAGCGGCCGAGATAGTCTTTCACGGCTGCATCGGCCCACTCGGGCTGGCGCAGGCCTACGGCCACGACGGTGATGCGCATGTCGGCCTAGGGAACGATTGTGATGTCGCAGGGAACGATCTGGCCCTTGCGCATGGCCATGACGGCCTTGATGTTGAGCGTTTCGGGGCCGTAGAGCTCTTCAAGGTTGTAGTACTGGCGGATGGCGGGCTGCATGCAGTGCACGACGACCGAGCCGCAGTCGACGAGAACCCATTCGCCCGTTTCGGTCCCTTCCATGCCCTGAACCTTTTCGCCGGCTTCGCGCACGGCGTCGGCAACGGCCCGGCCCAGAGCGCGGGTCTGGCGGTTGCTCGTGCCGGTGGCGACGACAACGCGCTCGAAGGCGCTCGTCTTTTCATGCGTGTCGTAGACGCGGATGTCCTGGGCCTTGACGTCTTCAAGGGCATTGATGATGACCGAGAGAAACTTAGTGATGTCCATCGATTTTGTGCGTTGTAGTTGAATAAATATTGTGCCGGCTGATCAGTGCGGCAACGGACACGGGCAGCCACGATTCCAGTTCGCGCAATGCCTCGTATCTGTTTTTAGAAGAAAAAACGCGGCGAATTCTAGAGGAATTTGCTTCATGCGGGGGAATGGAGAATTCCGCAACGGACCCGCAGGGGGTCTGCGTGAGCTGCAGCGCGGGAACACGTCGGGGAGCGGCCCAGGCTTCGACCTCGGCGCTTGCCCTGGGCGGCGTGCCGCTCCTGTTGGTGAGGGCAATGTGGGTGAAGTCGAGAAAGTCGCGCCAGGACTTCCAGGTGTGAAAGTTCTCCCACTGGTCGGCGCCGATGATGAGCACGAGGGGCACGGACGAGCCCAGCGTTGCCCGCAGCGAGCGCAGCGTGTCGATCGTGTACGTCGGACCCTGCCGCATGGCTTCGATGAGGTTGATCCCCATGAGCGGTTCACCCTCGATGGCCGCCTGGATCATCTCGATGCGGCGGGTGACAGGCGTGAGCACGTCCTTTTGCCACGGGGCGGGGGCGGGAAGAAAATCGACGCGGGCGAGGCGAAGCTCCCTGAGCGCCCCCCTGGCGACGGCTAGATGTCCATTGTGAACCGGGTCGAACGAACCTCCGAGAAGCCCGATGCCGCGGCGAAGGACAGGCATGTTCCCGAATGGATCTGGCATGGATGGCTCCTCGGGGCGCCTACTGCGTGAACTGGGACGAGAAGACCCTGTCGATGCGGCCCTTTTCTCCCGTTCTGGCGCCGACCCAGACATACTCGGTGAGCTTTTTGCCATCGAAGTCGTAGTTTCTGCGGCTCACCCAGTAGCTCCAGCCGTCATCCTTCAGGCTCGCCGGTCCGATGTTGTGCTCGACATTGCCAACGTAGTCGCCGATCGAGATCATCGAGAGCGACACAGGGGAGAAGTAGGAGGGAAGATTGCCGCAGAACTGCTGACGGGCGCCGAAGCTGCCCGCTTCCATCTGCGCCTCGGTGACCCTGCCTGCGCTCGAAGAGATGAACCAGAGCCGCACCGGCTCCTTTTCATGCATGGCTTGCACGCAGATCCACTGACGGGGTCCGCCGCCTTCCTCGTCGTTGTGTACGGGGGCCTTGGCGATCAACGCGACATCCAGAAGCAGTGAATGCTCGAACACGACCAGGGTGTCGCCGAGCTTGGCCGGCGTTGCCGGAGAAACCTGAAAAGTCGGGTGTGCGCTAAGGGCTCCGGCCGGGTAGGCGAACGGAGTGGGGGCGGAAAGCATTTCCTCCTTGGCAGGCGTCACCAGTTCCTGCCCGAGGACGGGTGCGGGAGCACTCTGCTCGGGGGCGCTTTGCGATGCCGCCTGAACGAGCGGCAGGGCGGACAGCACGGTTGCCAAAAAGCTGAAAAGAGCAAGACGCATGAGTTTCTCAAAAAAATGCTTTTCGGTAATTGTATAGCGGCAGACAAGCGAAAAGGCCGCCCGCAGGCGACCTTTTCTGACAAGAGGATGCGATTCGGGCGAAACGAATCAGGCCTGCTGGTGCTTCTGAGCCTGCCGCTCGATTGCGCGGTAGCCGATGTCGCTTCTCATCTGCGAGCCGTCGAATTCGACCTGGCAGGCTGCCTCATAGGCGGCCTTCTGGGCCGTTCGGA
Source organism: Sutterella sp. (assembly GCA_003488465.1). Taxonomy (GTDB): domain Bacteria; phylum Pseudomonadota; class Gammaproteobacteria; order Burkholderiales; family Burkholderiaceae_F; genus Duodenibacillus. Next base: position 4,200 of record DNLN01000079.1, read on the forward strand.
CAGTGCCGCCCAGACCGACGACGCAAAGAACGCGTCCGCCGCTCACGACCATGTTGCCTTCGCTGTCGAGCTTTGTGCCTGCGTGGAAGGTCTTGTGCGTGCTGTCGTCTTCGGGCAGATGCCGGATGACGGCGCCCTTTTCAGGGTTTTCCGGATATCCGCGCGCGGCAACCACGACGCCCAGGGCGACGCGGCTGTCCCACTCGATGCTGGCCGTGTCAAGCTTTCCGTCGACCGCAGCCTGAACCACCTTGGCGAAATCTCCGCGGATGCGGCTCATGATGGGCTGGGTTTCCGGGTCTCCCATGCGGCAGTTGAACTCGAGCGTCTTGACGGTGGGTTCGCCCTTGTCATCCTTGCCGATCATGAGGCCGGCATACAGGAAGCCCGTGTACGGGATGCCGTCCTTGGCCATGCCCTCGACGGTCGGGGTGATGATCTTGCGCATCACCAGGGCGTGCACTTCGGGCGTCACCACGGGAGCCGGGGAGTAGGCGCCCATGCCGCCCGTGTTGGGACCCTGGTCGGCGTCGAGCAGACGCTTGTGATCCTGGCTCGAGGCGAGCGGCAGGATGTTCTTGCCGTCAACCATCACGATGAAGCTCGCTTCCTCGCCTTCGAGATAGTCCTCGATCACGACGCGGGCGCCGGCCGAGCCGAACTTCTGATCGCCGAGCATGTCGTCGATCGCCTTGTGGGCCTGCTCAAGCGTCATGGCAACGACAACGCCCTTGCCCGCGGCTAGGCCGTCGGCCTTGATGACGATCGGAGCGCCCTTTTTCTCGACATATGCATGGGCCTTCTCAATGTCGCTGAAGGTTTCGTAGTCGGCGGTCGGAATGCCGTGGCGCTTCATGAAGGCCTTGGCAAAGTCCTTGGAACTCTCGAGCTGGGCGGCCTCCTTGGTCGGGCCGAAGATGGCGAGCCCCTGGCTTCTGAACGTGTTGACGATGCCCTTGGCAAGCGGAGCCTCGGGGCCGACGACCGTGAGCTTGATCTGCTCGTCGTGCGCAAACTTGGCGAGCTCGTCAATGTCGGTGATGGCGACGTTGGTGAGACGCTCGTCGGCGGCCGTTCCGGCGTTGCCGGGAGCAACGTACACCTTGTGCACGGATTCGGACTGGGCAAGACGCCAGGCTAAGGCATGTTCGCGGCCACCGCCGCCCACAACCAGGACTTTCATCAGAAACCTCTGCTAGTTACTTAAAGGGCTCCGGGGAGCTATTCCTCATCGGCGAACACGGCGCTCGTGTAGACGTTCGAGACATCGTCCAGATCCTCGAGGGCGTCGATCAGCCGGCGCATCTTCTCGGCGTCTTCGCCGGAGAGTTCGACTTCGTTGAGGGGCTTCATCATGATCTCGGCGTTCGCCGGTTCCAGAGCAGCCGCTTCGAAGGCCTTCTGCACCGCGTCAAAAGCGGCCGGATCGCAGAACACCTCGATGGAGCCGTCCTCGTTGCTCACGACATCGTCGGCGCCGGCATCAAGAGCCACTTCCATCACCTTGTCCTCGTCCGTGCCCGGAGCGAAGAGGAAGTTGCCGCAGTGCTTGAACTGGAACTCGACCGAACCCGTGGTGCCGAGATTGCCGCCATGCTTGGTGAGGGCGTGGCGCACGTCGGCCACAGTGCGGGTGCGGTTGTCGGTCGTGCAGTCGATGATCATGGCTGCGCCGGCAATGCCGTAGGCCTCGTAGCGGATTTCCTCGTAGTTCACGCCTTCGAGTTGGCCGGTGCCCTTCAGGATGGCATTGTTGATGGTGTCCTTGGGTACGTTGCCTTCGCGGGCCTTGGAGATGGCCAGGCGCAGGCGGGAGTTCATGTTGGGGTCTCCGCCGCCGCCGACGCGGGCGGCAACGATGATTTCACGAACCAGCTTGGTCCACAGATTGGAGCGCTTGGCATCCTGACGGCCTTTGCGATGCTGAATATTGGCCCACTTGGAATGACCGGACATGTTTAACCTTTCGGGAAGATGTAATCGTTATGTGCGCAAAAACACTGAACTTCTTGCCTGTTGACTGCAGAAATTCAGCGTGCGATTGAATTTTTCAGAGCCGTAAGTCTATCATCAGAGGATTCATGGCGAAAGAGCTGTCTGCTTTCGCGGCTGATTTTCTCGGGAGTATTTAAGTGGAACCCATTATCGTTGCCCAGACGGATCCTTCTGACGGGTCCAGACCCCAGGTCATTCTTCCCTCGCTTGCCAACAGACACGGATGCATCACCGGCGCAACCGGTACGGGCAAGACCGTGAGTCTGCAGTGCCTTGCCGAGCAGTTCTCCCGGATCGGCGTGCCGGTCTTCATGGCCGACGTGAAGGGCGACCTCACGGGCATCGCCGTGCAAGGGGCGATGAGCGACAAGCTCAAGAAGCGCCTTGAGAGCCACGGCATGCCCGCTCCCGTGTTCGGGGCCAACCCCGTCACGCTCTGGGACGTGTTCGGAGAGCAGGGGCACCCTGTTCGCGCAACCGTCTCCTCGATGGGGCCGCTCCTGCTGAGCACGCTGCTCGCGCTCAACGACACGCAGTCCGGTGTTCTTACGGCAGCCTTCAAGTTCGCCGCCGACAAGCAGATGCCCATCGTCGATCTCAAGGATCTGCAGGATCTGCTCACGTTCATCGGCGAGAATGCCCGCCAGTTCAAGCTCGACTACGGCAACATTTCCGCAGCGACCATCGGCGCCATCCAGCGCGGCCTGCTCAAGCTGCAGACCCAGGGCGCGGACAAGTTCTTCGGCGAGCCTGCGCTTGACATCGACGATCTCATGCAGACCGTGGACGGCAAGGGCGTCGTGAACATCCTTGCAGCCGACAAGCTGATCGCCAATCCGGCGCTCTACGCCACGTTCCTTATGTGGATCCTCACGGAGATCTACAACCGGATGCCCGAAGTGGGCGACCTGGAAAAGCCAAAGTTCGTGTTCTTCTTTGACGAAGCGCACATGCTCTTTGACAACTGCTCCAAGGAAGTGACCGAGAAGGTCGAGCAGGTGGTGCGCCTCATCCGCTCCAAGGGTGTCGGCATCTACTTCGTGACGCAGTCGCCGCTGGACATCCCCGA
>DNLN01000079.1:7379-17245 GCA_003488465.1 Sutterella sp.
GCCGTGAAGACTGTTGCCGAAACGATGCGCCCCAATCCCAAGCTCGACGTGGCCCGCGTGATCCAGGACCTCGGCGTGGGCGAGGCGCTCGTGAGCTTCCTTGATGAAAAGGGCCGGCCCACCATGACCGAGCGCGTCTGGATGTGCACGCCTGGCAGTCGTCTCGGCCCGGTGAACGAGCAGGAGCGAGCCGCGCTCATCAGGAACTCGCTCGTTGCCGGCGTCTACGAGAAGACCGTCAATCAGAGAAGCGCGACCGAGATGATCGGGGAGGCGCGCCAGAAGCAGGAGCAGGTGAAGGCCGAGGAGGAGGCCCGCAAGCAGCAGGAAAAGAGCTCGGGCGGCGGCCTGGATGAATTCCTCTTTGGCTCTGAAGGCCCTCGCGGCGGCCACAGGGACGGCCTGGTGCAGTCCGTTGCGAAGTCCGTTGTGAGAACACAGACCCGCAGGGTGGTGAACAAGGGCCTGGAAGGCCTTGTGAAGGGCATCTTCGGCATGTTCACCAAGGGACGCTAGAGCGGTTTCTGGAGGCAAGGGAGGAGGCGCTTCGGCGCCTCTTTCCTATTTGCCGATGCGCTTCATGAACAAATGGAGCTCGGCAAGCGTCTTTACGCCGAGCCTGCGGTATCCGCTTGCCCTGTGGCCTTCGACCGTGCGCTCGGAGATGTTCAGGCGTGAGGCCACCTGACAGTTCATGAGGCCTAGCGCAACGAGCCCCAGCACTTCGGCTTCCCGGGGCGTGAGCTGGTTCCAAAGTTCAAGTTCGTGCGACGAGGCGTTCGTGCACGACCGCTGCTGCTCGTCCTTTTGCACGGCGCTTGCAACGGCCGACAGAAACTGTGCTGCATTGACCGGATGAATCCAGGGCAGGGACTGAAAAATCTGACGCATGGCTTGAGGCACAGGGGTTGATTGGACGGGCAAGGGGCTGATCGCTCGGAGCCGCAGTGCGGCGCATTGTCCGCGAAATGCCCTATAGTGCCGCAGAGAATAGAACTTTTGACGTTGGTTATGTTATTGCATCCTCAATTTAATCCCATTGCTCTGCAGATCGGCCCCGTGGCCGTGCACTGGTACGGATTGATGTACCTGATCGGCTTTGCGCTTTTCTACCATCTGGGAAAGCAGCGGGCGCAGGACAGCTGGCGCGGGGTGAGTCCAAGGGAGCTCGACGATCTGCTCTTTGTCGGCGTGCTCGGGGTGATTCTCGGAGGGCGCCTTGGCTTTTGCCTGTTCTATCAGCCCGACTGGTTTGCCGCGCATCCGATTGATGTCTTCAAGGTTTGGCAGGGTGGCATGAGCGCACACGGCGGAATGCTGGGCGTGTTTGCCGCAATCCTCATTCATGCGGCGGTGCACAAGAAGAGCTTCTGGGTTGTGGCGGATTTTGTCGCCCCGCTCGTTCCGCTCGGACTCATGGCCGGACGCATCGGCAACTTCATCAACGGCGAGCTCTGGGGGCGGCTGTGTTCGGACCAACTGCCCTGGTGCATGGTCTTTCCGCAGTCCGGAACGTTTGCGCCGCGCCACCCGTCCCAGCTCTACGAGGCTGGGCTCGAGGGGCTTTTGCTGTTCATCGTTCTCTGGGGAGTGTCCTACAAACGCCGCATCACGGGCGTCGTGAGCATGGTGTTCTGTCTCGGGTACGGCATTGCCCGTTTCGTCGTGGAGTTTTTCCGGGAGCCGGACAGCTATCTGGGACTCGGGCTTTTTGGACTGTCGCGCGGACAGTGGCTCACGATCCCGCTTTTTGTGATCGCCGCCCTGATCTGGCTCGCCGTCGTGAAGCCTCCTTTGGAGGACAAGCGCCGGCGCGACAAGCTGCTGCAGGAGTTTTTGGATTCCTAGCCAACCTGAGCGCGAGGCTTTCCGCTCAAAGGACGTGTTGATGCTGACCGAAAAACAGACTGAGCGCTACCAGCGCCAGATGAAGGTGCAGGGGTTTGGACAAGCCGCACAGGAAAAGCTCGCCGCAAGCACTTTTCTCGTAATCGGGGCGGGGGGCCTTGGCTGCCCCTGCGCGCAGGTTCTGGCTGCTGCAGGCGCCGGCAGAATCATCCTTGTCGACGCCGATGTCGTCGAGCGCTGCAATCTTTCAAGACAGTTCCTGCACGTCGAGGAGCGCATCGGCATGAACAAGGCGCAGAGCGCCGCTCTCGCCTTGAAACAGATGAATCCGGATCTTGAGGTGGAGGTGTTCGCTGGATACGCCGATGAGCAGTCGCTCCCGGCGCTCGTGCGGGCTGCGGACGTCGTTGTTGACTGCTGCGACAACTCCAGGACCCGGCACGCGGTGAACCGCGCCTGTCTGGCTGCCGGCAAGCCCCTGGTGACGGGGGCGTGCCTGCGGGGCTCTGGGCAGGTCGCGGTCTTTGATTTCAGAAAGCCCGGCGGTCCCTGCTACGCCTGCGCCTTCCCCGAAGACGAGGAGAGAGATCTCAAGGCATCCGAGCATGGCGTGCTCACCGTCGCGACGGCGCTTGTCGGATCGGCCGAGGCCGCCGAGGCGATCAAGGTGGCAACCGGAGTCGGCAAGACGCTCGTCGGCAGGCTCATGCTCCTTGGAGTGCTGGAGGGCGAGGCGCAGTGCTTTAATCTGTGCGCTGATCCCGAGTGTGCCGTGTGCTCGAAAAACCGCTAAGTACCATCTCTTAGGGGTTTTTCGGATTTGGCATGCATCTTGTCGCTGATTTTAAATGAGAATTTCATAAAATCAGATCGCCATGTCCGAACGCGGGCTGGGTAAGCAGTCGAAGCGTTCGGTAAAATAACCATTTCCGCTCCCAAAAAATCCTGATTTATCAGGCCTTATAACGACACGTGATGATCAAGTTCAATCAGCATGAAATCATTGCTGCCCTGGCCCGGAGAGTTCCGGATTCGGGGCGCTTTGTGCTGGTTGGACTCGCGGCGTTCTTCGCCCTGATCGCTGCGTGCCTGATCCTGGCCTGGTCGCTCGGCTCCCTGCCTGCGTACCTGGAGTATCAGCCCGTCAGCAAGCCGATCCCCGTCGGTCTGCTTTCTGGCAGCGTGGGGGACATGACTGAACCGGTAAAGACTCGCAGGCAGGCAGGGCCCCGGCCTCTCAATGAGCAGTATGTCGCCTGGTATGTCGCCCGCGGCTATCGGATCGACAGACAGTTCGCCCGCAAGGTCGTGGCCAATGCGGTGCGAGTCGGCAGGGAACTCGATGTGGATCCGCTCCTCATCCTGTCCGTGATCGCCGTCGAGTCAAGCTTCAATCCGAAGGCCCAGTCATCGGTCGGCGCCCAGGGACTGATGCAGGTTCATACCCGTGTGCACAAGGAGAAGTTCTCCGAAAAAGGCAAGCGTCGGGAACAGTTCACGGTGTATGAGAATCTGCGGGTCGGCACGAAAATCCTCAAGGGCTACATTTCTCGGGCGGGTACGGTTGCCGGGGGACTGAAGCGCTATGTGGGTGCCGCCAAACACGCAAACGACGGAGGCTACGGACAGCGCGTCATGGGCGAGTACAGAAGGCTCTGCTACGCGGCCCGCGGCAAGGTCACCTATGCGGTCAGACTGCTCTGGAAGAAGCTTGAGCCGCCGACCAGCCCGTCGCTGCTCACCGACAATCACGGTACCTATCAGCCGTACCGGCCGTACACGAGATCTGGCGCTCCTGCGGCTCCCGGAAAGCTTCTCGTGAGCGCAGCAAACTAAGTTCTGCAGAACAGACGGTTTGCGATCACTCAAGTTTTTAAAATTCCTAGTGATTTTTCGTTATCAGGAGGCAGTCGAACATGAGCCTGAACCTGACAGGATATTTCAAGAAGCTGGGCGGCACGCTGGTTCTGATGGCCATGGGCTTGATGCTCCTTGCTGGAACCGTCGTCGCAACGGCGGGAGTTGCCGGCTGGGGCGCACACTCGGACAATCGAACGACGATTCTGGCCGGGCCCGAGGACGCCGCGAGAGCCATGGCTCAGAGCGCGCAGCCGGCAAGTGCTTCGCACAGCCGCGTGCAGGCGCCCTCCAGGGACGCAGCCGGACTGCCCTACATCGAACTGCGGGATCTGCCGCGCGAGGCGCTTGACACGCTGCGCCTCATCAAGCGCTCGGGCCCGTACCCCTACCAGCGCGACGGCGTCGTGTTCGGAAACTTTGAACGCAAGCTGCCTCGGCAGAAAAGGGGCTACTACACCGAATACACGGTGCGCACGCCCGGAGTGAGGACGCGCGGAGCGCGCCGGATCATCGCCGGCAAGGGCAGAACGGGAAATCCCGCCACTAGCTGCGAGTACTACTACACCGCCGATCACTATCAATCATTCTCGAGGATCAGAGAGGAGTCATGCAGATGAGTAAGAGCAAGCCAAAACAGCGTCAGATCAGCATTGACTGCTCTCATCTTGACAAGTCCGAACTGCTGCATGCGCTTTCGAACGCCCTGCATTTCGGACCGCATTTCGGCTACAACTTCGATGCGCTCTACGACAGCCTCTGGGACGACATTGAGGAAAACGGCGCACTGGAGCTGGAACTTTTGAACTGGTCCAAGATGCGCATGACCCGAAGCAACCGTCAGACGCTGATTTCAGTGTTCGAGGAGATGCAGGAGGAACTTGACCCGGGGCTGCTCCGGGTGAAGATCGTCGAGCGCATCATCGGTTAGACAAAGTGCATGTCTCCGCTTGCCGCGCCCGCCAGGGCGAGCGCGACAAGCCCTGCGGTTTCCGTGCGAAGCACGCGAGGGCCGATGAGGGCGGGCTGCCAGCCAAGACTCTTGGCAAGGGCGATCTCCTCTTCGGAAAAGCCCCCTTCGGGACCGACGGCAAAGGCGACTTCCTGAAGGGCAGTCAATCTGGGTGCGGCCGACTCTCCTGGACTCAGAATGTAGCGGGCGGGGCAGCGCTTTGAACCGAGCGCCTGCTGCAGATGTTGCTCGAAGGCAAGAGCGGGCACGCTAGCTCGGCCGCACTGCTCGCAGGCGCCCACGATCACGTCCTGCCAGTGCGCCATCCGCTTGGCAAGCCGCTCGCCCGCAAGCTTTACGACGGAGCGCTCGCTGGGGAAAACGATGATCTCGGCTGCTCCGGCCTCAACGGCCTTTTCCAGAATCCAGTCCATCTTCTCCAAGGACACCAGCGCCTGCATGAGCGTCATCCTTAGGGGCGACTCCGTGGCCGGTCTGCGAATGTCCTCGACCAAAATTCCGGCCCCTTTTTCGTCAAAGGAGATTGGGCCGCAGGCCTCATTGCCCTTCCCGTCAAAGAGTACGGCGCGCTCTCCGGCAGCCATGCGCAGCACGCGGCCGGCGTGGTGGCGCGCCTTGTCGGTAAGGCGCGCCGTCCTGCCAAGCTGAAATTCGGTGTCCGGAGTGTAAAAGCGAGGAGCCATGAACGTAGCGCAGAGCGCGTGAGGGGTCTGAACTGCCGGCATCATAACAAGATTGGCAGTGTGCCGATTGAGCCGGGTTTTCGCGTGGGTGCGGTTGCGGGCGGTTCGGGACAGAGCAAGGGCGGCCTGATAGAATGAGGGGCGCCTGCCAGGCGGCCATCCTCTCCGGGGAGGCTTGCCTGTGCATTTTTGTTCCACCCCCCAAGCAAAAGTTACCAGCATGACTTCTCAAGTCCCCGCTCAAGTGATGGCCAATGCCATTCGGGCGCTTTCCATGGACGCCGTGCAGAAGGCAAAGTCCGGACACCCCGGCATGCCCATGGGAATGGCCGACATAGCCGTTGCCCTCTGGACCCGGCATCTTCGCCACAATCCGAATGACCCCAAGTGGATCGGACGCGACCGCTTCATTCTCTCCAACGGTCACGGCTCGATGCTGCAGTACTCGCTGCTGCACCTGACGGGCTATGACCTGTCGATCGAGGACATCAAGAATTTCCGCCAGATGGCAAGCAAGACCCCGGGACACCCCGAGGTGGGCGTCACTCCCGGCGTCGAGACCACGACCGGACCTCTCGGACAGGGCATCGCCAATGCCGTCGGCATGGCGCTTGCCGAGAAGATGCTTGCCGCCGAGTTCAACCGCGAGGGCTTCCCCGTGATCGACAACCGCACCTATGTGTTCATGGGTGACGGCTGCATGATGGAGGGCATCAGCCACGAGGTGTGCTCGCTTGCCGGCGTCTGGAAGCTCAACAAGCTGATCGCCATCTACGATGACAACGGAATCTCCATCGACGGCAACGTCAAGGACTGGCTGGCCGACGACACGCGCGGGCGATTTGAAGCCTATGGCTGGGAGGTGATCGGGCCGGTTGACGGGCACGACATCGACGCCATGGATCGCGCGATCGCCCAGGCCAAGACCTCCGAGACCAAGCCCGTCCTCATCATCGCCAAGACAGTGATCGGCCAGGGCAGCCCCAACCGCGCCGGCACGGCCAAGGCTCACGGCGAGGCTCTGGGAGACGCGGAAATCGCGGCAACGCGCGAGGCGATCGGCTGGAACCATCCGCCCTTTGAAATCCCCGCCGAGGTGTACGAGGCGATGGATGCACGGCCTGCCGGACAGGCCGCGCAGGATGCGTACGAAGCGATGTTCGCCAAGTACCGCGAGGCCTATCCCGAGCTTGCCGGCGAACTGATCCGCCGCCTGAACGGGGATCTGCCTGAGGGCTTTGACGAAGCGGTGATGAACGGGCTGTGCGCTGCGCAGGCCGCAGCAGAAACCGTCGCCACCCGAAAGGCGAGCCAGAAGGCATTGAACGCCCTGGCGCCGGCTCTGCCCGAGCTGCTCGGCGGCTCGGCTGACCTCACGGGTTCCAACCTCACCAACTGGGCGGGCGTGCAGCGCCTGATCGACGGCAACATGATGGGCCGCCACATCAGCTACGGCGTGCGCGAGTTCGGCATGTCCGCCATCCAGAACGGCATTGCGCTCTACGGCGGATTCATCCCGTTCTGCGCCACGTTCCTCACGTTCTCGGATTACTCGAGAAACGCCCTTCGCATGGCCGCGCTCATGAAGCTGCGCTCGATCTTCGTCTTTACGCACGACTCGATCGGCCTTGGCGAAGACGGTCCGACGCACCAGTCGATCGAACATGTGCCGAGTCTGCGGCTCATCCCGAACATGGACGTGTGGCGTCCTGCCGATACGGTTGAGGCGATCGTCGCGTGGGCGGCCGCCATCGAGCGTCGGTTCGGCCCGAGCAGCCTCGTGTTCTCGCGCCAGAACGTTCCGTTCCTTGAGCGCGACGAGGTGGACGCCGATGCGATCGCCCGCGGCGGCTATGTGGTTGCCGAGGCGCCTGCCGGAGAGGGCAAGGCTGAGGCGATCATCGTCGCGACGGGCTCCGAGGTGCAGCTTGCCATGCAGGCAAGAAAACTGCTTACGGCCCAGAATCACCAGGTTCGCGTCGTGTCCATGCCCTGCTGCAATGCATTCGATCGGCAGGATCAGCAGTATCGCGACAGCGTGCTCACCCCCGGCATCCCGGTGCTCGCCATCGAGGCCGCAGTGACCGGGCTCTGGTACAAGTATCTGCGCGGGAAGGGCGACGTGCTCGGAATCGACACGTTCGGCGAATCCGCTCCCGCTTCCGTTTTGTGGCCGCATTTCGGCTTTACCGTCGAAAACGCGGTTGACAAGGTTCTCAAACTCATCGCCGAAAATTAGGAGACATTTCCATGACGATTCGTGTTGCTATTAATGGCTTTGGCCGCATCGGCCGCAATGTTCTGCGCGCCCACTATGAATACGGCAAGAAGCATGATCTCGAGATTGTGGCGGTGAACACCCTCGGCTCGGATGAAATCAATGCACATCTGCTGCGCTATGACACGGTGCACGGCAAGTTCAACGGCACCGTCGCCACCGACGGCCCCGAGTGCCTCATCGTGAACGGCGACCGCATGCGCATGTTCTCCACGCGCGATCCCAAGCAGATCCCCTGGGGCGATCTCGACGTTGACGTCGTGCTCGAGTGCACGGGCGCCTTCACGAGCAAGGAAAAGGCCATGGTGCATTTGGAGCAGGGCGCCAAGAAGGTGCTGATCTCCGCCCCCGGCAAGCAGGCTGACGCCACCATCGTCTATGGCGTGAACGATGAGACGCTCAAGGCGAGCGACGTGGTCGTCTCCAACGCCTCCTGCACGACCAACTGCCTGGCGCCGATCGCCAAGGCGCTGCACCGCTCGATCGGCATCGAACGCGGTCTCATGACGACCATCCATTCGTACACGAACGACCAGACGCTCACCGACGTCTATCACAAGGACATGCGCCGCGCCCGCGCCGGCACGATGTCCCAGATCCCGACCAAGACCGGCGCCGCTGCGGCCGTCGGCCTGGTGATCCCCGAGCTGAACGGCAGGCTTGACGGCTTTGCCGTGCGCGTGCCCACGATCAACGTCTCGTTCCTCGACCTCACGTTCGTCGCCTGCCGCGACACGAGCGTTGAAGAGATCAACGAAATCATGAAGGCCGCCGCTCAGGATCCGAGCTTCAAGGGCGTGCTCGGCTACAACGATCTGCCGCTCGTGTCCTGCGACTTCAACCACGATCCGCACTCCTCGACCTTTGATTCGACGCTCACCAAGGTCTCCGGCGGGCGCCTGTGCAAGGTCGCCGGCTGGTACGACAACGAGTGGGGCTTCTCGGTGCGCATGCTCGACACGGCCTGCGCCATGATGGCCGCCAAGTAATTGCGGTGATGATTTAGAACGCAGCCTCTGTTCGGTGCACGGCATCCGGCGGAGGCTGTTTCGCTTTTTGCATACTCATTTTTTCGATTAGAGAGTTCTCAAATGCGCGTAAAGACACTGACTGAACTTGCCAAGGCTGGCGAACTGAAGGGCAAGCTGGTTCTGATCCGCTCCGATCTGAATGCTCCCCATGACGAGAACGGCCGCATCACCAACGAGGCTCGGCTCGTGGCGAGCGTTCCCGCGATCAAGATCGCACTGGAAGCCGGCGCCGCCGTGATGGTGATGAGCCACAGGGGCCGCCCGACCGAGGGCGAGTTCCATCCCGAGTCCGACTCTCTTGCCGCGATCGCCGCCCGCATGAGCGAGCTCGTCGGCAAGCCGATGCCCGTGGTCGCCGACTACCTGAACGGCCTGACGATCCAGCCCGGCGAAGTCGTGATGCTTGAAAACTGCCGCTGCAACAAGGGCGAGAAGAAGAACGTCGAGGAGCTCGCGCGCAAGTACGCAGCCCTGTGCGACGTGTTCGTCATGGACGCCTTCGGCACTTCGCACCGCGCCCAGGCCTCCACCGAAGGTGTGGCCCGGTTTGCTCCCGTTGCCTGCGCAGGCCCCCTGATGGCCGCCGAGATCGACGCCCTCACCAAGGCCGTTGCCGAAGCCCGTCATCCGCTCGTTGCCATCGTGGGCGGCTCCAAGGTTTCCACCAAGCTCACGATCCTCAACAACCTCGCGCAGAAGGTCGATCAGCTGATCGTGGGCGGCGGCATCGCCAACACGTTCCTGCTCGCAGCCGGCTATAAGATCGGCAAGTCCCTTGCCGAGCCCGACCTCGTCGAAGAGTGCCGCAACGTGCTCGCCTCCCTGAAGGCAAAGGGCGCCGAGCTACCTCTGCCCACGGATGTTGTGGTGGCGGACGCCTTCTCCGAGACGGCCAACCACAGAGTTTGCAAGGTCGAGGAGATCGCCGACAATGAAATGATCCTTGACGTCGGTCCCGAAACCGCAGCACGCCTTGCGGAAATCCTTGAAAAAGCAGGCACGATCGTCTGGAACGGCCCGGTGGGCGTCTTCGAGATGAAGCCCTATGCCGAGGGTACGGCCAGGATGGCCGCGGCCATCGCCAAGGCAACCGCCGGCGGCGCATTCTCGATCTGCGGCGGCGGCGATACGATCTCGGCCGTGACGCAGTTCGGCGTTGCCGACAAGGTGAGCTACATTTCCACGGGCGGCGGCGC
>DNLN01000079.1:17385-32003 GCA_003488465.1 Sutterella sp.
TGAACAGATGCCCTTTTCGCGGGCCGGCTGATCCGGCTTGGCGCAAAAGCGGCACGGGCCAGAGTGTTCCTTTTTGGGGGTGCTCTGGCCTTTTGTTTGATCCTGAATAAAGTTTTGTTTATTTGTAGATATCCCTGCTTGTCTGTAATTACAATCCGTTAATCTAATCGACCTGACCGCAAATTGCGCTGGGTGAACTATGAGACGAGCGAGTCTGAATCTTGATCTGCTGCGCATCTTCAGTGAAGTTGCTCAGCTCAAATACGTGAATAAAGCGGCACAGAAATTGGGGATGACGCCTCCGGCCGTTTCCCAGTCCCTGGTTAAGCTCGAAAACCAGCTCGGCGTGGAGCTGTTCATGCATGACGTCAGGCCGCTGCGCCTCACGCCCATCGGGCAGCAGCTGCTCAATGAGGGGCTTGGACTGCTTCGCTCGGCCGATGGTCTGTTCGATCGCTATTCAAGCGGCAACTTCGAGAGCACGCACCTGCGGCTCGGGTTTGCCGAACAGCTGACGGTTCCCGTCGCCCCCTGGCTCATCAAGTCGCTCAAGACTTCCGTGGGCGACATCCTGATCGAGTCGGGCGCTGTCAATCCCCTCATTCAGAAGATGAAGAACCAGGAGCTTGACGTGCTGGTCGGGCCGAACGGATTGCTGCGCGAAGACCGCTGGGCGCGCGTTGCCGTGTGCGAGGAGAACTTCGTGCTGGTTACCGGCAAGGGCGTCGGGTTCACGGATTCCCTGGGAGCACTGCAGGCGACGGGGCAGAACTGCCCGCTCATCCAGTACACCTCCGAGAATGCCTCGGAAGTGGATCTGGAGCGCATCATCAAGGCGCTTGATCTGCATCCTCTGCAGCGCATCGCCGTGAATTCGACGTACTCGCTTCTCGGACTGGTTGCAAACCTGGGAGGCTGGACGATCATCCCGGCGACGAACCTCTGGTGCGCGGCCTCCTTCAAGGACAAGCTCTCGTTTGGCGAGCTGCCGGGCGGCCGCCAGGTGCGCCGCACGATCTGGGCGATCGGCGACAAGCTGCTTTATGCCCGCAGAACGCTCGAGGCGGGCCGCCTTGCGCGAGAAGCCGTCCGCAAGGAGATCATTCCGCAGCTCATGCTGATTGCGCCTGAACTTGCAAGCAGCATCCGGGTGCTGCAGGATTAAAAAAAGACATCCGGCCGAAAGCGAGAGGCTCCGGCCGGACTGCAGTCTCAAAATAAGGTTCCCTGGCTTTCAGGCCTTGGAGCCTTTGTTTTTGTCGAGAAGCGCCGTCACCTTGTGGATGTACTTCCAGCAGATTGCGGCGCCGATCGGCCCCGCAGCCGCGGCGATGACGCCGAACAGCAGAATCATCGAGAGGTTGTTCTTCACGACGGGGATGTTGCCGAAGAGGTATCCGATCGTGATCAGGGATCCGGCCCAGAGCAAGGCGCCCAGGGCGCTGTAGGTTTCGAACCTTGCCATTCCCATGCGGGCGGCGCCGGCAATGAGCGGGGCGAATGCGCGAACGATCGGCACGAATCGGGCGAGCATGATGGTCTTGCCGCCGTGGCGCTCGTAGAAGATTTGCGTGACGTGCATCTTCCGCGGATTGATCCACTTCACCGAGCCGTCATAGATCTTGTTGCCAAGCCAGCGGCCGGTGTGAAAGCCGATGGTGTTGCCGACGATGGCGCCGAGCGTGACGGCGGCAATGAGCCCGATCGGGCTCATCGTGCCCGCCGCTGCAACCGTGCCGGAGACGAAAAGCAGCGAGTCTCCGGGCAGAAACGCCAGCACCACGACGCCCGTCTCGAGCATGAAGATGGTGAACATTGCGGCGTAGACGAGTGCACCGTAGTCGGTTGCCAGCGTGACGAGAAACCGGTCGGCATGAGTGAAGAGATCAAGAATGAGGGACCACATAGGCAGTTGGCTTTTTCTGATGAAATTCGGGAGCGAATCATACAGGCTCGTTCCGGAGAATTTCACCGGAGAAACAATTTGTATCCCTATAATCGGCCGATCATGAACAATGGCACAGAACAGAACACGCAGACTCCTTGCGGGCGCATTCACCTGCTGCCCGACCAGCTGATCAGCCAGATCGCCGCAGGCGAAGTGATCGAGCGGCCGGCCTCGGTGGTCAAAGAGCTTGTTGAAAACTCCGTGGATGCGGGAGCGAAGAACATCCAGATCCGGCTTGACGAGGGCGGCGTGAAGCGCATCGTCGTCACCGATGACGGACGCGGCATCCCCAAGGACGAGCTCGGACTTGCGCTGACGCGCCACGCCACGAGCAAGATCGGCAGCCTCATCGATCTGGAGCAGGTGGCAAGCTTCGGCTTCCGGGGCGAAGCGCTCGCCTCGATCGACTCGGTCGCCGATCTCACAATCACAAGCCGGGCGCAGGGCGCCGAGAAGGCTTGGGCGATCAGCCGAGCAGGCGTCCAGCCGGGCGCGATCCACGAGGGAACCCGCATCGAGGTTCAGGATCTGTTCTACAAGACGCCCGCCCGCAGAAAGTTTCTCAAGGCCGAGGCAACGGAAACCTCGCACTGCATCGCGCAGCTCGAGCGGATCGCACTGGGACACCCGGAAATCGATTTTCGCGTGATCGTGAACGGCAAGCCGACGCTCACGCTCCCCGCGCAGAGCCTTGCCGAGCGCGTCGCGGCGATCATGCCGCGAGATTTCCGTGATGCCAACCGGGAGGTCGAGGCAGGGGCGCCGGGCGTGAAGATTTCCGGCTGGGTGGGACTGCCCACCGCCGCAAGGTCAAGAACCGACGCCCAGTATTTCCTGGTGAACGGCCGGTTCGTGCGCGACAGGGTGCTGCAGCACGCGATCAAGACGGCCTATTCGGACGTGCTCCATGGGCCTGCGCAGCCGATGTACTGCCTGATGCTGAGCGTGAATCCCGCCAGGGTCGACGTCAACGTGCATCCGCAGAAGGCTGAGGTGCGCTTTCGCGACAGCCAGCTCATCCATTCCTTCGTGACCCGCTCGATCACGCAGGCGCTTGCCAGAATCGGAGAAGAGGAGATTGCTGGCGGAGCGGCGGTCAGTCCCGGCTCGCCCGTCATGCCGCAGGGCGAGGAGCCCGTGCGCCAGTGCGTCCAGAATCCGGGAGTTTCGACTTTTCATCCTCATCGTGCGCCTCCCATGGGCGAGCAGCAGTGGCTGCGGCTCTTTGGCGGCGGCAGAGCCGGACAGCCGGCCTCCCAGATGGCCGATGTGCTCGCCGCTCCGATCCCGAGCTCGACAGTGAACAGGACGCAGGCCTTCGCGCAGCAGGATCTGCCTTCCGGGCAGAGCACTCAGCCTGAGATCGACTATCCGCTCGGGCATGCCATCGCCCAGATTGCAGGCATTTACGTGCTGGCTGAAAACAGCCGGGGACTTGTGATCGTCGACATGCATGCGGCCCATGAGCGCGTCAACTATGAAAGGCTCAAGGCGGCAGCCACTCAGGGCATCACCCGCGAGCAGCTTCTCGTGCCCGTGGTTCTGCGGGTGTCCGAAGTGGAAATGGACGTGTTCGAAGCGCACCGGGGTGATCTCGAGCAGCTTGGGCTTGACATCAGCGCCGCAGGTGAACATGCGCTCGCGCTCCGGGGACTGCCCTCCATCCTCGCACGCGACCAGGTCAATGCCGAGGAACTCGTGCGAGGCGTGCTCTCCGATCTCTCGGAGTTCGGGCAGAGCAGCCTCACCGAGCAGGTGCGCAACAAGTGCCTTGCAACCATGGCCTGCCACGGATCGGTGCGTGCGCACCGGCAGCTCACGCTTGCCGAGATGGATGCGTTGCTCCGTCAGATGGAGCGCACCGAACGGGCGGACCAGTGCAACCACGGACGGCCGACCTGGACTGAACTCTCGATCGCCGACCTGGATCGGCTCTTCTTGCGCGGCCGCTAGGGCGCCCCTGTCGGAGAGGTTTTCGTGGACAAGGCGCGGGCACTGCTGATTCTTGGACCGACGGCAAGCGGCAAAACGGCCGCGTCCCTTGCGCTTGCCCGAAAGTTTCCCTGTGAAATCATTTCCGTTGACTCGGCGCTGATCTACCGCGGCATGGACATCGGTTCGGCCAAACCGACGGCAGCGGAGCGCTCGGTCTGTCCGCATCACCTCATCGACATCCGGGACATCAACGAAACCTACAGTGCGGCCGATTTCCGCGCGGATGCGCTCGGCCTGATCGAGGCCATCCGTGCAAGGGGAAGGCTCCCCCTCATCGTCGGCGGCACGATGCTTTACGCCAAGGCGCTTCGGGAGGGAATCGATGAGCTGCCGCAAACCGATCCCGCGGTGCGCGCCGAGGTCAATGACGAGGGACGAAGAATCGGGTGGCCTGCGATGCACGAGCGTCTCGCATCCGTTGATCCGGTGACGGCGGCCCGGCTTGCCCCCAATGACAGCCAGCGGATCGCACGCGCGATCGAGGTGTACCGCATGACCGGAAGGGCGCTCTCCTCGCTGCAGGCGGGGGTGAGGGAGCCCGATCCGGGCATCCTCACCTATGGGCTTGTGCCGGCCGACCGCGCGCTCCTGCACGAGCGGATCAGCCTGCGGTTTGACGAGATGGTGCGCGCGGGGTTCCTTGATGAAGTGCGCTCGCTCATGAAGAGCCCGGCATTTGATCCGGAAAGCCCGGCGATGCGCTGCGTCGGCTACCGCCAGGCGATCGCGCACCTCACCGGCGAGTGCGGGTTTGACGAGTTCCTTGAGCGGGGCAAGGCCGCCACAAGGCAGCTTGCCAAGCGGCAGATGACCTGGCTGCGCTCCATGCAGGGCGTGACGTTTTTTGACCCGTTCACCGAGACTCCGCAGCTCTTTGAGAGCCTCAAAGAGGCGGCGCGCAGAATTATTGACTGATTGCCTGATTTTCCAGGAGCCATCAGGATAAGACACGAAAAGACACAAATTCGTTGCCTTATCCTGCTTTCGTCACTCTAAGAGATAGTAAGATGACACCCGACAGAACACGAGGAGTCAGTTTGATGCGATTTGAATCAGAGCAGCATCGGGCGAGTTTTTCAGAATTGCGCCGGCGCGCCGCGGCGCTTGTCGAAGGGATGGGCGGCGGAGACCATCCGACCGGGATCCCGGGCATGAAGGTTGCGATCCGCGACACAAGCAACGGGACGGGATGCACCTGCTACGAGCCCTCCGTTTCGGTGATCCTGCAGGGACGCAAGCGCTCGATCTGCGGAGATCGATCCTACGAGTACGGAGAGGGCGAGTGCATTGTCACAGGTGTTGACGTTCCGAGCCGCTTTGAGATCATCCGCAACGATCCCAGCGATGTTTTCATGGGTATCTCGCTTTCCATCGACAAGGAAGTGATGACCGAGCTCATTGCGCAGATGCCTTTGCAGCCGAGCAGCAGCGATGACGAGTGCAGCAAGGTGAGGGCGTTTGTCGTGGCAGCTTCAAGCGACCGAGTCACCGAGGCGTTCCTCAATCTCATGCGCCTGCTTGATCGCCCCGAAGAGGTGACGCTTCGCACGCCGGGACTCGTGCGTGACGTGTACTGTCTGCTTCTTTTGGGCGACACCGGGCCCATGATCAGAGGGCTGTATACGAAGGGCAGTTCCTTCAACCGCATCTCACAGGCGATCACGTGGCTGCGCGACAACTACAAGGAGCCGCTCAGCGTGGAGCAGCTTGCAAACAGCGTGCACATGTCCACGTCGTCCTTTCACAGGCACTTCAAGGAGATCACCTCGATTAGCCCGCTCCAGTACCACAAGCGTCTGCGGCTTTATGAGGCGCAGCGGCTTCTCATCAGCGAGGGGATTGACGTGAACAGCGCGGCCTATTCTGTGGGGTACATGAGTCCGACGCAGTTCTCGCGCGAGTACAAGGCGCTGTTCGGCCTGCCGCCCGGACGGGATGCAAGCGCACGGCGCGTTGGGCTGCACTGAAAAGGAAAAAAGAGAGCAAAGCGTGACTTTGGCGCTTTGCTCTCCGGTCTGAACGGAAAGAACTCCGAGGCATATGCCTGCCCCGGAGTTCTCCTTTCTCTACATGCTGAAAGCCGTGATCGCGATGCCCACGATTCCGCACAGAGTGCAGGGGATCCAGGTGCGGCGCACGACAGCCATGGGAGAGACTCCGGCGAAGCCGGCCACGATGATGATGACGCCGGCAACGGGAGAAAGGGGACGGGCGCATTCGCTGGCCAACTGCAGCATCATCGCCAGTTCCGTCGGCGAAGTTCCGAAACTCTGGGCGATAGCCGGAGCGAGCGGCACGAGCGAGGTAAAGGAGGCGACGCCCGAGCCCGTGAGAATCGTCACAAGTGCAATGACAAGCGACATGATGACACCCGTTCCCGCTGCGCCAAGACCTGCGTGCTTTGCGCCCTCGATCAGCAGGCTGAGCAGACCGGTTGTCTGCAGTCCGTTTGCAAACAGTGCGGCAACGAAGATCAGGCCCACGACATTGGTGAGCATGTTGCCCATGCCGCGGAACATGGCAAAGCCGTCGGCAAAGACCGTCTGGATGTCCCTGCGCGTGGCCAGATCAACAAGAAGGGCGAAGACCCAGCCCATGAACATGGCGGTGGCGACATCAAGCACGATGGTCTTGTAGACCATCTTGTTGAAGATGAAGAGCAGGACAAGCGGGACGAGGGGCAGGATGGCGTAGTAGGCAGGCAGCTTGGCCGCACGGTCCTGCTTGGAGGCAAGCTGCGAGAGGTCAGGCTTGATGAGCGTGCCGGCCTTGGCATCCTTGGCATCCAGGTACTTCTGCACCACGATGTGCGCGACAAAGGCAACCAGTACGGAGGGGACCGCAATCGGCAGCTGATACTTGATGAGGTACGTCATCGGATCAATGCCGGAAGTGTTGGCCGTGATCACGCCGATTGCCGAAGAGGGCGCATAGGAAAAGAGCAGGCATGAGCCGATGACGGCGGCGGCAGACACCGAGGAGACGCCAAGGCCGATCAGGATTGGGTAGATCGACACGATGAGCAGCGAGGCTAAACCCGCGGCTGACGTGACGACAAGGCCAAAGAAGTGCCCCATCAGGAACACTAGACCGAGCAGCAGGTACGGGTTGCGCAGCTTCTTGAGCGGCTGCATGCACAGGGCGACAAGCTTGTCGCTTGCTCCCATCTTGTCCATGTATGCGGCAAAGCCGCCGGCCACGAAGATGATGAAGCCTGTCGTGAAACACTGGTTGCGTGCAACGGTGCGCAGGGCTTCAAAGATGTCGAAGTAGATGAAGCCGGTGGTTTTCCCGCCTCTCGGGAGGATGTTGTCGACTCCGCCGATGACGGCGAGCAGATTCAGTGCGATGCCGGCAAAGAGAAGAACGATGTTGACGTTGAGCTTCTTGTAGATGCCCCAGCAGGTCACGAGGACCACGGCAATCGCAATGTAGGGGAGAATAGTCTGCATGATGGTAACTCAGCTAGAGACGGGCGGGGCGGCGCTCGCCGCTCCGTCCGTGCGGTTGAATCAGAAGTAGTGGACCATGCCGAGAACGAGCTCGGAACCGTGGCTGTTGGTCGTCTTGTTCTGCTCCTCTTCCTTCTGGTGGAAGTAGCCGGCATCTACGTACAGATGCGTGGTCTTGGACAGGTTATAGTCGTAGCCGACGGACAGGCCGTAGCGGGTGACGTCGAACTTGTCCGCAGCGCTCTTTTCCTCTGCCCGATCAGCCTTCAGATAGCCGCCGCCGAATTTGGCCTTGCCGCCGAGCATGGGCCACTGAAATACGAGCGTGCCGCCCACGCCGTCAAAACCGCCCGTCTTGGCAACGGAGCGGCCGGTCGAGCCGCCGATCTTGTTCAGGGAGCTGTCCTTGAATGCCTCAATCATGAAGTAGGGCTTGATGACGCCGAAGTCGTAGGCTGCCTGAATGCCCAGGGACATCGGGTCGCGGCTGTTCTTGTCATTGACAGCGCTCTTGTTCTTGGTATTGCCAAGGTTCGTGGTGTCGGCGATTGCCTGCAGCAGGAGTGGGCCGTTCATGTATCGCACGGCGGCTGCATAGTATCGATCGTTGGAGTTGAACGTGTCCGAGTCATCCGTGTTCGAAAGGTTGTAGCCGTTTGAGTACTGCAGGAAGAATTCGGTATTGGCGAACTTGGGGCTGGCATAGACGATGCCGTTGGTCACGTACCAGGTTGAGCCGGTTGTGTAGGCCTTGAAGCCGGTGACGTAGTTGCTCATGACGCCGCCGAACGGATTGACGCGGTATGAGTTGAGCAGGGCCGTGGAGCCGACGACGCCCTTGAGGTAGCCCACGCGGCCCGCGGTGATTTTGCCGTACGGGGTGGTGAGGCTCAGCGAGGATTCGCGCTCCCACATGGTTCCTGCGGTTTGAAAACTGCCGTCATCGGCCTTGAACTGGCTTTCCAGAATGAAGCCGATCTTGTAGCCGTTGCCCAGATCCTCGGTCCCCTTCAGACCAAAGCGCGATGAGTTGCGCATGCCGCTTTTCATTTCGGCGTTGGTCTTGCCGTTGACATGGGTGACGGAAATGGCCATGTCAACAATGCCGTAGAGTGTGACTTCCGTAGCGGTGGCTGCCGTGGCCGCAAGAGCGATTGCGGTGGCGATGACGATTCTTTTCATTGTGTGCTCCTAGGTGTGATGCCATGGATATATCCATGGTCGGTTGAGTTGCACTGCGAAGAATCGAGTATTTGGAAGTTACTTTCAATGACAAAACGTTCAACTAAAAGTTGCTTATTTTGGTAATTCATCAGGGTGGCATTGCTGCTTGAGGACAGCGTCCTGTTCGGCGAACAGGTCTTTGATGGCCCTGCGGTAGGCATCAAGGAACACGCGGATGCGCTTCAGGCGCATGAGTTCCGGCCGGGTGTAGATGTACAGCTCCTCGGTGAGCGAAACCCAGCCGGGAAGCAGGCGAACCAGCGCTCCGCTTTTGATTTCCCGATAGCAGTGCAGCTCGGCCATCCCCGGATTGATGCCGGCTCCGAACAGTGTTGCGCTTTTAGCCGAAAGAGCGGAGTTGAACGTGATTTCCCTGCGGAAGCGGATGGGGACGGTTCGTTTGCCGTCTGAGAGCGTCTGGGTCGATTCCCGGATCGGACTGGTGAAGAGGATGCCGATGTGCGAGGCGAGATCTTCAGGAGTTTCGGGGGTGCCGTACCGCTCAAGGTAGGTCGGGGAGGCGCAAGGGATGAATCTGCCAGAGCCGTAGTGGATCTGTACGTAGTTTGGGTGCGAAGGGTCGGGACCGTAGGAGATCACGAGGTCAAGCGTTCCGGTCTTTCCGGAAAAGTCAACCGGCAGTCCCGCCATGTACTCGGTTGCCTCGAGATGTATTTGAGGATACTGCTTGCTGAAATTGACAAAAAACGGAACGAGATAGGTCTGCAGCAGAGCGGGTGGTACACCGACGCGGATGGAGCCGGCCATCTCTTCGGTGTTCGTATGCAGGCGGGCTAGAAGCGCATCATGCGCCGCGAGCATTTCCTGTGCCGTGGCGAGCGCCTCCCGGCCGTTGTCGGTCAGCGTCATCGGGTGGGATGTTCTGTCAAAGAGCGCAGTGCCGATGGACTGTTCAAGAGCCGAGATCGACCGGCTCACGGACGGTGCATTCATGCCGAGTGCATCCAAGCTCGCACTGATCGATCCGGAGCGAGCCACCGTTGCAAAAATTCTCCAGCATTCCAAATTCATGTCTCGTTGCATGTCGATGTGCCTTTAATGGGGGTAGACAAGGCGCATATTGCCAAAACAGGAAACAAAATGTTTGAAAAACTATCATTGCAGGCAACAACCGGAGTGCGCCATACTCCGGACAACGGTCGAGCGCACTGCTGACCGGGACTTTTGCATTCAGGGAAAGAACGACATGACTTTGGGAATTCCAACAACTGGTGCGGCCGGCAAGGCTGCGGATCTGGCGCCGTGGCAGGGCTCAGCACCCCGGGATGAGTTTTTCTGGCTCTCGGAGATCAACAAGGCGACATTTCTCACCAATACGGCCGCAGGTCTTCTTGATCCCGGCAAGGCCGCACAGTGGGCTAGGGCGCAGATGAGGGTGATCGAAAAGGGGAACACTCCCGGCAATCCCCGTCCGAAGATGTATGTGCGCTATGAACCTCTTCTCATTGCCGAAGCGGGGATCGACGTGACATTGATTCACGCAGGGCGTTCCTCGCAGGACATGCACGCAACGTTCCAGCGCGCCATTTTGCGCGATGCGGTGCTGCGTGTCGGCAGAGCGCTACAGAGCGTGAGACGGGCGCTCTATAAACTGGCCGATGAAAACAGGGAGACGATTGCGCCCTGCTATACGAACGGTGTGGCCGCGCAACCGAACAAGCTGGCGCACGTCTGGCTGGGACACCTTGAGGGATTCCGTCGCGATTTTGAAGGTCTGCAGGAGTTCTGGAACCGGCTCAACGAGTGTCCGATGGGGACGACGGTTCTCAATGGTACGCCCTGGCCCTTGAACCGCGAGGCGATGGCCGAGCGCCTAGGCTTTGACCGAATTGTTGAGAATGCCTACGACGCGGCTCAGATCTCCGCTACGGATATTGCCGTGGAAGCTTCGCTCAAGCTCGTGAGCCCGCTGCTGCATGTCACGCAGTTCATCGAAGACGTGATGACGCAGTACGCGCAGCCTCGGCCCTGGATTCTTGTGATGAGCACCTATGCGTCAACGGCGATGCCGCAAAAGCGCAATCCCGGAGCCATCATCGATGTGCGGCGCGATGCCAATCAGGTGCTCGGCGAGTTGAGCGGAGTTCTGTACCGTGCTCATGATCTGATGCCAGGCATGTACGACGCCAAGGACGAGCACATCAACGGCACGGTCGTTAATGAGGCCGCGCAGGTTCTGGAGCGATTCGCCGCCATGCTGGGGCTGCTCAAGGTCAATCCGCAGAGAGCCCTTGAGGAACTCAATCTGGACTGGACGGCGTCGCAGAATATTGCCGACATCATGATGCAGCGGTTTGGCGTGCCGTTCCGGGAAGGCCATCACTATGCGAGCCGGCTTGTGACCTATGCAAGGAGCCGTGAACTGACGCCGAGGACTCTGCCTTACGCGGATGCCAAGGCGCAGTACGAGGCGATGGTTCAAGAGGAGAAACTTGAGATCCCTGCTCAGTTTCCGTTCACCGAGCAGGAGTTTGCAAGCCTGCTTGATCCGCGCGCCATTGTCGAGTCCCGTCGTACGAGGGGCGGCCCGCAGAAGGCCGAACTTGAGCGTCTGATGGGGGCGTGTCTGAAGCGCGTGGACGAAGACGAGCAATGGCTCACGCAGACTGCGGGCAAGCTTGATCAGGCGATCCGGACGCTCGATCGGGATTTTGAGTCTTTCTGCGCGAACTGACCAAAATCCGGCAGATTCTGAGATCTGAGAAAAGAGAAAAAAGCGGGCCCCTTCAACAGGACCCGCTTCTTTTGTTGTGCGCGGACGTTAGATCACGACGCAGCCCGGAGCGCCTTCGGGACGCTCCACAATGCGGCCGATCGTGTAGACCGTTTCGCCTTCGGCTTCGAACGCAGCCTTGGCGGCCTCGGCATCCTCGGCCGCAACGACGACGGCCATGCCGATGCCGTTGTTGAACACGCGGTGCATTTCGTGCGGATCGATGTTGCCCTTCTCCTGCAGCCAGTCGAAGATCGCCGGGCGCTTCCAGGACGAGCCGTCTACCACGCACTGGGTGTTCTCAGGAAGAACGCGCGGAATGTTCTCCACGAGGCCGCCGCCCGTGATGTGCGCCATGCCCTTGATCGTGACCTTCTTCATGACATTGAGCGTTTGCTTCACATAGATGCGCGTGGGCTCCATCGCGCGGTCGGCAAGCGTTGCGCCGTCAAAGGGCATGTTCCAGTCGGCGCCGGAGACCTCGACCACCTTGCGAATGAGCGAGAAGCCGTTGGAGTGCGGGCCGGAGGAGGCAAGGCCGAGCACCACGTCGCCGGCGGCGATCGTTTTGCCGGTGATGATCTGATCCTTCTCAACGATGCCCACGGCAAAGCCCGCAAGGTCGTATTCGCCTTCCGGGTACATGCCGGGCATCTCGGCAGTCTCGCCGCCGATCAGGGCGCAGCCGGCGAGCTCGCAACCCTTGGCGATGCCGGTCACGACGCGCTCGGCGGTGTCCACGTCGAGCTTGCCGCAGCCGAAGTAGTCAAGGAAGAAGATGCTCTTGGCACCCTGCACGAGGATGTCGTTCACGCTCATGGCCACCAGATCCTGGCCGACCGTGTCGTGGCGGTTGAGGGCAAAAGCGAGCATCAACTTGGTGCCCACGCCGTCAGTCCCGGAGACGAGCACCGGATTCTTGTATTCCTTGCTGATTTCGAACAGCGCTCCGAAGCCACCGATGCCGGCCATCACGCCGGGGATCATGGTGCGCTTGGCGGCCGGTTTAATGCGCTCGACGAGCGCGTCGCCGTTGTCGATGGAGACGCCGGCAGCTGCATAGGAAAGTTGGGTCATGGCAAAAGCTTAAAAAAAGACGAAAGGAGGCGGGTTCGCGCTAAACTTGCGCCGAACTTTTTAACGCCCGGTCAATCCAAGTATTTTAACTGATCGCAGGGCGTCCTTTCAGACTGTTTTTGGATCCAGAAAAGCCATTATCGTGAGTGACCAACCCATCGGGCAGATGCCGCTCGATCTGATGACTGCAGAGGCGCCCAGCCTTGAGAATTTCGTGCCGGGTGACAATCAGGCTGCGCTTGCGGCCCTTGCCGCCTGCCGCGCGGGTGAAGGCCCCCAGTTCATCTATCTGTGGGGGCCGCAGGGTAGCGGCAAGACTCATCTGCTCAAGGCGATGACTCCGGCGCAGGAGGGGCGCGTCCCCGTCTATCGCGAAGGCGTGACCCTGTACACGGTCGATGACATCGAGCGACTTTCCGCGGGCGAGCTCGAAGACCTCTTCGTGCTCATGAATTTCGTGCGCTCCAACCCCGGATGCCGGCTGGTGAGCGCAGGAGCCGTGCCCGTTGCAGAAATGCAGGGACTGCGCGCCGACGTGGCAAGCCGCCTGAACTGGGGACTCACCTTTGCGCTCGAGCCGCTTTCGTCCGAAGCCTGCATCGCAGAGTTCACGCGGCTTGCGGCGCAGCGCGGCATTGAAATCACCCCGCAGATGGATCTGTGGATCGAGCAGAACTGCCCGCGCGACATCAAGAGTCTCAAGGAGTTCCTTGAGAGGATCGATCTGTACGCGCTCTCCAACAAGAAAAAGGTGACCAAGCCGCTGATCACCCGGCTTGGCAAGGAGCGGCAGCAATGAAGCTAGCGATTTTCGACCTTGACCACACGCTCATGCCAATGGATACGGGCGACAGCTGGGTGCGGTTCCTCGTGAAGCGCTCCGGCAGGGATCCCAAGCCCGTTCATGACAAGCTCGATGAGTTCACCCGGACATATCGGGCGGGCGTGATCGACATCGACGAGTTCGAGCGCTTCCAGATGCAGTTTCTCGCGAGCTTCAGGCGCTCTGACCTCAACCGTTACATGGCTGAGTTCATCAAGATCCGGATCCTGCCGAACGTTCCCGAAGCGGCAAGAGCCCTGGTGAACCGGCACCGCGAGGCCGGGGACATGACGGCCCTTTGCACGGCGACCTACACGTTCGTCTCGCGCGCCGTGGCCGATGTCTTCGGGATCGACGCCGTGATGGCTGCCCAGGCCGAAGAGGGGCCGGACGGTGAGTTCACCGGCCGGATGGTCGGCTCGCATGCCTACCGCGAAGGCAAGGTGGTCAAGGTGCGAGAATTCATTGAAAAGAGCCGGCGGGACGGAATCCGATTTGACGGATTCGCCTTTTACTCGGATTCCTTCAATGACCGGCCGCTCTTTGAATTTGTCGCGTCGCTGGGCGGCGAATGCGTTGCGGTCAATCCGGACGCAACGCTCAGGACGATTGCGGCCGAACGCGGCTGGAAAAGCATCGATACGTACGACAGCGAGGCACTGGAGCGAGCCGCATTGAGTGCGGACAATTAGGAGTTTTTAGAGAAGTGTTTGAACGAGTCAAGAAAGCGGTCACCCGCCTGTTCAAGGGGCCGGAAACCCAACTGAAGAAGGTGCCGACGGTCATTTCCAAGAGCCGGCACGGCATCGATCCGCGTCTGGTGAGCTTTGCCGCGAGAAGAACCTGCGAGCTGCTGCAGCAGCGCGGCTACAAGGCGTACATCGTGGGAGGCGCCGTCCGGGATCTGATGCTCGGCGTGCAGCCCAAGGATTTTGACGTGGCCACGAACGCCACGCCCGAACAGGTCAAGCGCTGCCAGAGGCGAGCCTACATCATCGGCAGGCGATTCCGGCTCGTACACGTGGTGTTCGGCCAGGAGATCATTGAGTGCTCGACGTTCCGCGCGCTTGACGCCGACGGGGTCCGCAAGGATGCCGACGGCCGCGTGATCAGCGACAACGTTTTCGGCGAGATGTGGGAGGATGCGGCGCGCCGCGACTTCACGATCAACGCCCTTTACTACGATCCCACGAGCGAAGAGATCTACGACTATCACAACGGATTCGAGGACATTTCCGCCAGGTGCCTGCGGATGATCGGCGATCCGATGGAGCGCTACCGCGAGGATCCGGTCCGCATGATGCGCGCCGTGCGCATTTCGGCAAAGCTTGGCTTCAAGATGGAGCGGGCGACCGAAAAGGCGAT
>DNLN01000186.1 GCA_003488465.1 Sutterella sp.
GCAGCACGCCCTTCTCGTCGCACACGAGCCCGTAGCCGCAGTCAACCTTCTGGGAGGCGGTGCCGCGATCCCGGCTCATCGCCATCCAGCCGCCGTCCGTAATGATCCAGCCCTTTTCGAGCTGGTGCCCGATCACGCTCACGAGCACGGTCACGGCAATGTCCTCAATCCGGCAGACGCCAAGGCCAGCCATCACGAGATCAAAGAACGAACCGACGCCCGAGCGATACTCGGTGATGCCTGCGGCCTGCGTCGCAAAGCCAAGGGTCGGAGTCGAGCCCACGCTCACGATCTGCACTGGCAATCCCGCCTTGCGAAGCGTCTCGGCAGCCTGATTCGCTCCGCGCACCTCACGCTCGGCGGCTGCTGCGATCTCCCCGGTCGTTTTCGCGTTGTAGCTGTCGCCCGCGTGCGTGAGCACGCCGCGCAGCTGAGCGCCGTCCGTCAGGGCGGACGCCACCGCAACAAGCGCCGGATCGTCGGGCTTTACGCCCGAGCGGTGGCCGTCGCAGTCGATTTCGATCAGCACGCCGATCCGCGTGCGATTCTCTTTGCAGAATGCGCTCACGGCCCGGGCGGCCGCTACATTGTCAAGGATGATCTTGACATCGGCGCCGCGGCTGTTGAGCGCATGGATTCTCGGCAGCTTGTGAGGCGCGATGCCCACGGCGTAGATCATGTCGCGCACGCCGGCCTCAAAAAAGCGTTCGGCCTCCTTCACGGTCGAAACGGTGGCCGGCCCCTCGGGAGCGTGCATCTGCAGCCGAGCAACCTCGACGCACTTGTGGGTCTTCAGGTGGGGACGCCATGAGACTCCGAGCGAAGCCGCCTTCTGCTTGGCCCGTTCGATATTCATGCGGGTCTTGTTCAGATCCAGAATCAAACTTGGCGTATCGGCATCAATGATCCTCATGCAGCCCTCCGGAAAGTGTTCTCGAGTGATGTTTGATGCTAGCAGAGTTGTTTCGTGCCAAAACCTGATTGCGTTCCCACCGAAAATGGCGACGCGGCCGAATCTTCCGCGCGGGCTGTTTTTTCTGGCATTCGCACCGTCACGACGGAATGCGAATCTGAAACCGCCCGGCAGAAAAACCCCGGAGTCAGGATTGACCTGATGCTCCGGGGCGAGGCGTCAGAAACCTCAGTGAACCTTTGACTCAAGCGGAACGATCACCACATTCGGATGCGTTCGGGTATTTCGCTCTCAAGTCCTCGATGAGCCCGTACTCGATCGCACCGTTGGCGCAAGCCGCTACGCAGGCGGGAGGCAGCCCTTTGGCAAGTCGGCCGGCACAGAAGTCGCACTTGTACGTCTTGCCCTCCTTGGGCGCAAACGAAGGCTTGTGCCAGGGACAAACGGCAATGCAGGCCTTGCAGCCGATGCATTTATGACCGGGAGCTCGTCATCCGCCCCCTCCCCCAAAAAAAACGCCACTGCCGCAAAGCCCCGAACCCGTCTGCCTATGAGGAGGAAACATCTGCAGCGGCGAACTTTTCAGCAGTGGCTATCAACCATACCACCAAAAGGAGATGCCACAAAGGTGATCATTTACATGCTCATCCCTTGCAACACCGCAATTACAGCATATTTTCAAAGGGAAGTCCACTAGTTTTACAAACGGAAACGCCACGCGGAGAACAAACAACTAACCGGTCAGTTCGCTATAGATACCTATTTAGAGGTACCAACGACCAACATCCCTAGCGGATGCCGCCTATCTCTTCCGGTTCAGGGCAAACAGAATCGAGCCGGCGAGAATCATGAGATAGCCGAAGAGCTCCGTGCCCTCCTCCACCACGCGCTTGGCGAGGACATGGGGGCGGCCCTCGAGGTAATAACTCCAAAGAAATCCAGAGCCAAAGAGCCGGGAAAAGACAAGCACCGTCGCAACACCGACGGCGATCGTGATGAACGCTTTGCTGTCGACAACCTCTTCAAGTCCGATCCGGTAGCTGGAAAGGGGCTCTTTGCGCAGCACCCAGGCAAGAGCGGCAAGAAACACCGCCTCAAGCCCAACCCAGAAGCTGCGCGAGATGAAGTCGAACCAGGCATCAAATTCACGGATGAAGAGCACCGTGAAGAACCCTGCGACAAGGAAAAGCCCCGCACGGGCCTGGGGCTTTTTCACCCCCGCGGCAAAGAAGATGAGCACTGACCCGAGAAGCGCAGCCTCCTGCAGCAGCTCCGTCACATTTTCCTGAGGCAGCTCGACGCGGGTGTCCGCGATCAGCGTTGCGAGCGGAATGGCAAAAAGCACCGCGCAGCACAAGAACGGCACTGCCGCCCTGCCGATGACTGCAATGATCCGCTTGAATTCCTGATTCACCTTGTTCTCTCCGTTGGAACCTGCCAGAGGGCATGACGCAAAAGACAATTTTGCCATTTTTGCGGAGCTTCAGTCCGCGGGATGCGGCGGGTTCCGAGCAGGCCTTCGCGGCCTTCTGACGATTGTCGATTTCGCTCTATAGATTCCCGCCGGTCATGCACTAAAATATGTGGATTGTACGTATTCACTGAGATAGGGAAGACTCTCGTGTCGCGTTTTACGGAAGAATTCAAGGTTATCCCCGACATGCTGGTGCGCACGGTGCGCATCTGGCCCGACAGAACGGCATACCGCTGGTATGACAACCGCACCAATGCCTGGCTCTCGCTCACGTGGCGCGAGTTCTACGAGCGCGTGCGCAAGTGGCGCAGGGCCTTTGCCAAGATGGGACTCAATCACGGCGACCGCGTCGCCATGCTGCTTCCCAACTCGATCGACGCGCTCACGTTCGATCAGGCTGCGCTTGCAAACGGGCTCGTTCCCGTTCCCCTGCATGCGATCGACACCGCCGGCTCGAGCGTCTTCATTCTCAACAACTCCCGCGCCCGGTTCCTCGTCACGGTGAGCTACGCCCGCTGGAACAGTCTCGTTGAGTTCGGCGAGGATCTGCCGCACCTGCAGCAGGTCGTGCTCACCAACGAATCGGAAAGCGGCACGAGTCTTGAACACATCCCCTACTGCGGCCTTGAAGAGTGGCTCGCCACCGGCAAGGACGTCAAGGAGCTGCCCGGGCCGCCCAGCTGCGAGGATCTGGCCGCGATCGTGTACACGTCCGGGACCACGGGCCGCCCGAAGGGCGTGATGCTCACGCACACCAACATCGTGAGCAACACCATGCAGACCGTCGAGCGTCTCGGCATCACCGAGCAGGACGAGTTCCTCTCGTTCCTGCCGCTTTCGCACACGTTCGAGCGCACCGTCACCTATTACTCCGCGCTCAGCACGGGCGCGTGCCTGTCGATCAGCCGCGGCATGGCCCAGCTCTCCGACGACCTGCTGCAGATCAATCCCACGATCATGTGCGCCGTGCCCCGGGTCTTCGAGCGCTTCTACTCGCGTCTGATGCTGACCTACCGCAAGATGCCCCCGAAGAAGAAGAACTTCTTCATGTGGGCCCAGGAGGTCGGCTGGAGGCATTTCTGCCGCGAAAACGGCCTGCCCGTCGAACACTCCGCACGCGAATTCCTCGACCCCTTCGTGAGCGGGTATCTCTCGCGCAAGGCCGGACTGCCGGTCCGGAGCATCTTCGGCAACCGCGCCCGCATTCTCGTCGCGGGCGGCGCCGCCCTCAACTACACCGTCGCCAAGTTCTTCTGCGGCATGGGCGTGCCCATCCGCCAGGGCTATGGCCTCACGGAGAGCTCTCCGGTGCTTTCGGTGAGCTGCGCCACGGGCAACCACCCAGCCACGGTCGGCGAGCCCCTGGCGGAAACCGAAGTGCGGCTTGGCGAAATGGACGAGCTCCAGGTGCGCGGCCCGCAGGTGATGCGCGGCTACTGGGAGCGTCCCGAAGAGACCTCCCAGGCCTTCACCGAGGACGGCTGGCTGCGCACGGGCGATCAGGCCGACCTCTCTGACGGCGGCCGCATCCGCATCAAGGGTCGCATCAAGGAGATCATCGTCACCAGCGTGGGCGAGAAGATCAGTCCGGTCGATCTTGAATTTGCCATCAAGGAGGATCACCTCTTTGAGCAGGTCATGGTGGTTGGCGAGAACCGTCCCTTCATCACGGCCCTGGTCGTTCCGAATCCCGAACTCTGGAAGGCACTCTGCTCGGATCTCGAGCTCGATCCGGACGATCCCACGACCATGGGAAGCCGCGACGTGCGCACCACGGTTCTCAAGCGCATCCGCGCCGCGACCAAGAACTTCCCCCGCTACGGACAGCCCCGCAACGTTGCGATCGTCCCCGAGAGCTGGACTGTGGACAACGGCCTGCTCACCACGACGCTCAAGCTGCGCCGCAAGCAGATCTGCGAGCGATACGCCTCGGAGATCGAGGAACTCTACACAGGACACGGGGCCTAGGACGTGGTTTTCGTCGACAGCCACTCTCACATCAACAGCCGCGAGTTCTCCGGCGATCTGCCCGCCGTGCTTGAGCGCATGCGCTCGGCGGGCGTTGCCGCCGCCACGGTGATCGGCTGCGAGCGCGGCGAGCAAAACCGCGTGATCGAACTCGTCCGCGAGAGCGGCTCGCCGCGACTTTTCGGCGCCTGGGCGCTGCACCCCGAGTACGAGGACGTCGCCGAGACGAGCGTTGAGGAGATCGAGTCGATCTGCAGCGCTCCGGAAATTGCAGCTGTCGGCGAGACCGGCCTTGACTACCACTGGTGCAAGGGGGATCTTTCTTGGCAAAAGAACCGTTTCCGCATGCACCTGACTGCCGCGCGCAGCCTTGGCAAGCCCGTCATCGTGCACGCGCGCGAGGCCGAGGCCGATGCGGTGAAGATTCTTGCCGAGCAAAAGGCGGGCGACATGGGGTTCGTGATGCACTGCTACGGCGGAGATCTGGACACGGCCCTTGCCTGCATTGATGCCGGAGGCATGGTTTCCTTTACCGGAACCATTACCTTTAAAAATGCCGGGGCGCTGCGTGAGGTTGTGCGCGCCCTTCCCCTAGAATCGCTCATGATCGAGACCGACTGCCCGTACATGGCGCCCGTGCCGCACCGCGGCAAGCGCAATGAACCTGCCTATGTCGTCAAGGTTGCCGAGCAGATTGCCGCCATCAAGGAGCTTTCCCTTGACGAGGTGGCCAGGGTCACCACAGACAATTACAAGCGATTTATCAAGAAGGAATTTTGAAATGTCTTTAAAGAAAACGGCCATTGCAGCACTGCTGAGCGCCGGCGCGCTCGCGATGTCGCTTGCCGCGGCCCAGGCGGCCGATACCTCCAAGATGGGTCCCGAAGAGCGCTGGGCGACTTTTTCCGGCGCCGTGCAGCGCGACCGCGGCGACGTGGTTGCACAGATGCTCGCCGAAGGCATGGACCCGAACACGTACGTCGCCGACGGCGATCCGGCCATCGTCCGCGCCATCCGCATGGACAGCAAGAGCGTTCTGAAGGTTCTGCTTGCCGCCAAGGGCATCAACATCGATCAGGCGAGCGACTTTGGCGAAACCGCTCTGATGCTCGCCGCATACAAGGGCGACATGGATCTGGTCAA